>CAZIZL010000022.1:8269-9200 GCA_964543665.1 Candidatus Woesearchaeota archaeon
CAGTATCAATGACAAGGGCAGGATTCTTTAATTTTGAGGCAATTCTTGAAAGATTCTCAGAACTCCCGATGTTCTTTGGGAATATCCTGAATTATCTTGCAATAATAATCATGCTTGAGATTTTACTTAGATTCTTTGATTTTATATTTTCACTTTTTGGACTGGAAGAGCTTCCAAGTGAAGAAGATTCAGAATAAAATTAAAAGTGCTCAAGTTTAAAATATTGCTTTTTATTATTAATTATTTTTAATACATTAAATATGATTATAAACAATAATGCCGATAACAATGCAACAACCCAGTCTATAAAAGGAAGCGGAGTTGTCCCAAAAATATTTCTTGCAGGTGTATAAATTATAATCAAAGTAGCAAATATTGAAATTATAGAGGCATAAAGCAAATAAATATTTACCTTTAAGGAACTTAAATTAACTGTTTTTCTAAAAGACCTAAAATTATATGCTCCCCCAATCTCAATAAAAATAAGCGCCAAGAGTGCAGTTGTTCTTGCAGATTCAAAACTTTGATTCAATACATTAAATGCAAAATAAAATATTCCCAAAGTCATTACCGTCATCAAGAAACCTGCAATCAAAATCCAAATAATAAGTGATTTATTTAGTATTTCCCTGTTTTTCCTTGGTTTTTCCTCCATTACATCTTTTGATGAAGGATTAAGGGAAAGAGTTATTGCGGGAAGATCATCAGTAACAAGATTCATAAATAAAATCTGCAGTGCAAGCAAAAGAGGAACAGGCCATCCAAATAAAGGAGAAAGTAAAAGCCCGAGGAATATAATAAATAATTCAGCATAATTGCATGAAAGCTGATAACTAACAAATTTTCTTATATTTTTAAAAATAGTTCTTCCTTCTTTTATTGCGGATACAATTGTTGTAAAATTATTATCTTTTAAAATCAAATCAGAAAC
>CAZIZL010000023.1:0-3487 GCA_964543665.1 Candidatus Woesearchaeota archaeon
CTTGAAACATCTGTTCCCCCTATGCCCATTGCAACACCTATATGGGCTTCTTTTAATGCTGGAGCATCATTAACTCCGTCTCCAGTCATAGTAACTATTTCTCCATTCATTTTAAGTGCCTTGACGATTTTTAGTTTGTGTTCTGGTCTTACTCTTGCAAAAATTGAAATTCCCATGACTATCTTTGAAAGATCTTTTTCACTCATTCCATCAATCTCCTTGCCTTCCAAAATTTTTCCCTGGAGACCAATTCTCATACCAATTGCAATAGCAGTTTCCTTGTTATCACCTGTAATCATTTTTACACTTATACCTGAATTAAGGCATATTTTTATTGATTCTTCAACCTCTTTCCTTGGAGGGTCTTCTATTCCTGCAAATCCTAAAAAAATCAAATCTTTTTCAAAATCATTTTTATTAATTTCCTTTACATTTTTATAAGCAAAACCTAAAACTCTAAAGCCTTCAGAAGTCATTTTTTTATTAACTTCAAGGATTCTTTCCCTTTCCCTTTCAGTAAGTCTGTAAACATTGCCATCTCGCATTATATATTTGGATTTTTCAAGAATGTATTCAGAAGCGCCTTTAGAAAAAACGTGTTTCTCTTTTTTATATTTTCTTTCAGAACTAAATGGAATTTCTTCAACAACCGTAAATTCGGAATCTTCAGCATAAAGTCCTGCTTTTGATGCCATTACAAGCAAAGCTCCTTCAGTTGGAGTCCCTATAATATGGTATACTTTATCTTCCCCTGTTCTTTGAATTTTTGTATCTGTGCAAATTACCGATGTTTTTAAAATCAAATCCAGAGCAGGTTCATTTTTCGGATTTATTTTCTTTTCATCATAAAAAAAATCTCCAATTCCCTCATAACCAATTCCTGAAACATCAATCATCCTGTTATTTTCAAATATTTTCTTTACAGTCATCTCTCCTTTTGTTATTGTTCCTGTTTTGTCTGAGCATATAACTGTTGTCTCTCCAAGAGTTTCAATTATTGACATTCTGTTTACAATTGCATTCTTTTTTGCCATTCTGGATGCACCTGTAGAAAGGGCAGTTATAAGAACAACAGGAAAACCTTCAGGGAAGGCGGAAACAGCGAGGGCAATAACCAAAATAAGTGCATCAATAACAAGATTTTCAGAAACAGGCTGTCCAATAATCATAAAAAAACCTGTTAATAATGAAAAAATAATTGCAACAATTGCCATGAACTTTGAGATTTTATTTATTTTTTTCTGAAGCGGTAATTCTTTTTCGGCACTGGAAATCATCTTTGAAATCTGTCCAAACTTTGTGTTCATTCCGGTATGAATTACCTTTGCTGTACATTTTCCATTGATTATAAATGATCCCATAAACAAAAGATTTTCTTCAGAAAAGTCTTTATTATCTTTTGCAGGAGATTTTTTCACCTCTCTTGACTCTCCTGTTAAAATGGATTCATCAAGCATAAGGTCTTTTTCCTCAATAACAAAACAATCAGCAGGTATTTTCTCTCCACTTCTTAAAACTAAAATATCTCCAGGGACAATTTCTCTAGATAAGATTTCTCTTTCTTTTCCTTCACGAATTACAATTGAAACAGGCATAAGCATTAAACGAAGAGACTTTACAATTTTCTCAGCTTTATATTCCTGTATAAAACCAATAAAAATAACCAGAATAACCACCCCAAGAATAGTGTAGCCTGTAATGAATTTTCTAACAAGAAAAGATAAGGCTATTGCACAAACTAAAAGATAAATCATAAAATTTCCTTTAATTTGGTGCAGAAAAATCTTAAAAGGAGATAATAAATGAGTTTCTTTTAATTCATTGTACCCATATTTCTCCAAAAGTATTTTAGAATCTTTTTCTTTCAACCCCTTTTCATCCATTTTACAATTTAACTAATATCATTTATATCTTTTTCTATTGATGTTCTTTTTCCACATATGGATGTTCCTGTCCTTCTCCCAATCTTTCCTTTAAGTCTTTTATTTGCTTTTCTTTTTCTTTCTTATAAACATCTTTGTTGTTTTTAGCTTTTTCAATAATTCGCGAGGTATATTCTCCTCCAAGAAAATGAGGCATAATTACATAATCTGCTCCTGCTTTGTACAAATCAAATGCATCTGCAATCTGTCTTGCTGTTACAATAACAATTATATCTTTATTTTTTCCGCGAATTAAATTTAGCAATGCCATATTAACTTCTTTTTCCGGAATTGTTGAAACAACTAATTTTGCATCTAAAATTCTTATGCTTTCTAAAAATTCTATATTTGAGACATCTCCATAAATGCAGGAAATTCCCTTTAAAGAAAGTTTCTTAACTCGTACGGGATTAAAATCCACTACAAGATAGTCTTTTTTCATATTCATGAATGTCTTCATTAAAGAAAAGCCTATTCTGTTTTCCCCAAGAAGAATATATTCATAATTTTTATTTATCGAAGGTTTTTCTTTAAGTTTTTTCTTTTCAAATACTGACAGATATTTCGATATAACTGGATAAATCCTGTCAGAATAAATCATCATATATGTAGAACCTGCAATTGTAATCAATCCTATTATTGTAACAAAAGAAAGTATCTCATTAGAAAGATGTCCTACCTTGTATCCAAGTGCAATAAGAATTAATGAAAATTCACTTATTTGTGCAACTGTAAGTCCTGCCATAAATCCTGTATTTTTGCTATATCCAAAAACTCCCATGAGGATTAAAACAATAAGTGGGTTTCCTATAAGTATGAAAAGAGAAAGAAGCACAATAGGCAAAATCATTTCATGAATATTTCCAAATACCATTTGAGAACCAAGCAAAATAAAAAATGAAATAATAAAAAAATCTCTAAGCGGTTTTAATTTAGAGCTTATTTCAAAACTATATGGAAACATAGATAATAAAATTCCTGCAATTAAAGCGCCTACTTCAATTGAAAAGCCAATATAGGAAAATAATGCTGAAATTCCAAAACCCCATGAGATTGCAAAGATAAATAAAAATTCCTGCGATTTTGAGAAAAAAGAATTGAATTTAGGAAGAATATAATAGCTAAAGGCAAACAAAATAGAAAAAATTAAAATTCCTTTTATTAAGACTGAAAACAAAACTTCTCCTGCATCAGCTCCACTGGAAAAAGAAGCCACAATCACCAGTATAATTATTGCTATTAAATCCTGAACAAGAAGAAAACCAACTGAAATTTTTCCATATAATTTGTCAAGAGCTTCTTTATCTGATAATAACTTCATTATTATAATTGTTGAAGAAAAAGAAAGGGCCACTGAAATATATAGGGAAGTCAATGGAGAAAATCCAAGCAGTATGCAGATGAAATAACCAACCAAAGAAGTAAATAAAACCTGCCCTATTCCTGTTATTAAGGAAATCTTTCCAACTTCCCGTATGATTTTAGGATTCAGATGCAAACCAACTATGAACAAAAGAAATGAAATTATTGTAAAAAAGCTTTAATTAATATTTTTATAAAAATAA
>CAZIZL010000023.1:3497-8822 GCA_964543665.1 Candidatus Woesearchaeota archaeon
ATGAACAAAAGAAATGAAATACCTATTTCAGAAAAGACCAGAAGAGTATCTCCTGCAGGAATAAAATCAAGAAAAAATGGGCCTATAATAATACCTGAAATGATGTATCCAATTATTTGTGGTTGTTTAAGAAGCCTCATAATAAATGAAATTACAAATACAATCAAAATAATAAGGCTAAGATGAATAAATATCTGTTCCATTATATTGCTCTTTTTTTCCCTGTTTTAGTTTATTAAATGGATATACTATAAAAAGCTTTTTAAACTACTCTTATGATTTATTCATAATGACACGCGTAAGAATAAAATTAAACAGCACAGATATAGAAATGCTCAATAAAATTTGCGAATCTGTAAAAGAAATTGCAAAGAAATCAGGAATAGCTATAAGCGGGCCTGTTCCACTTCCCACTAAAAAACTTAAAGTCACAACAAGAAAATCTCCGTGCGGAAACGGAACAGCAACATTTGACAGGTTTGAGATGAGAATTCACAAAAGATTAATTGACCTGCCTGCAAATGAGAAAGTTCTTCACCATATTATGAGAATGCAGATTCCCAAGTCTGTTAATATCAAGATTGAAATGAAGGATTAAGGACAATAATTCTTATTAAACACTAATAGTTATTTTAGTTATGGGTTATTCTGGAAATGCACTTAAGAAAATAATAATATACTCAAAACAAACGGGTTCAAATGGAAATTATATTGAGCTATCTGATAGCGTTTTGAATCTTGGACAATTTTATTTATCTGATGCAACTGACACTGAGGACGACCCCTACATAGATTTCCCTTGCGAAAAATGCGGAGAATATTTTGATGTTCACGATCTTAATGCTCATGAGCCTTATCTAAATTATTGTGATTTATGTATAGGAAAAGAAGAATATGAAAGAGAAACAAAAGAGTATTTTAATTCATTAAGAAGAAAAGGATTATTGGAAGAATATGGAACTTGGGTTTTAAATCTTTATCCTCAATTTAGGAAATATTTTTAATTATATTCCTCAAAATATATATTCCAGTATATACTTCTTTAAAAGATAAAATTTTTTTAATTAGATATGAATTTAAAAACTCTTGTCGCAATATTGTTTTTAATTCTGCTTTTATTTGCAGGATTTGCAATATCAAAAATGACAGGAAACACAATAATGGACAAAACAACAAAAATAAATCTAGAAACAAATCAGGGAAATATTATAATTGAAATTTACAAGGATATGCCAATTACCTCTGGAAATTTCAAAGAATTAGTTGAAGAAGGGTTTTATGACAGAGTTATTTTTCACAGAATAATTGATGGGTTTATGATTCAGGGAGGAGATCCAACAGGAACAGGAATGGGTGGACCAGGTTATAAGATTAAAGATGAATTTACTCATGCTGGCGGAAATAAAAATAACAGAGGAACAATTTCAATGGCAAATTCAGGTCCAAACACAGGAGGCTCCCAATTTTTCATTAATCTGGTTGATAATAATTTTCTTGACACAAAACACCCTGCATTTGGAAAGGTAATTGAAGGCATGGATGTTGTTGATAAAATTGCAAGATTACAGACAGATGCAAATGACAAACCATTAGAAGATGTTGTAATTATTAAAGCAAGTGTTGTAAAATAAAATCAAAGCTTTATCTTTATATCGGGTAGTTTCTTTGAATGAACATCCATTTTACCGCTTTCTAAACAATCCCAGCAAACATGAACCCCATTTTCATCTTTTACAATTCCTGTTCCATTGCATTTGGGGCATCCGTTTTCCATAATATAAAGAGCAGAAAGGTGTATTTAAAATTATATCTTCTGCACACTCTGTTTAATTTTCAATAAATTTATAATCCCGGGATTATTGTACTGTTCAGGGAAGTAAAAAAAGAGGAAGGAATAAATATTCGTGAGGGAAATGTAAGTTTAATATTAAATTCCTATAATGATTTATTTTCTAATTTTGATCCAAGAGATTATTCAGAAAGAATCCTTTCAGTGGATTTTATTAAAGAATGCAAAAGAGTGGTCAGGGACCAAGGAGGCAAAATTTAATTAAGATTATTGTGCCCAAAGCCTATTTTTGTTTTGGGAGGGATTAGATAAATTCTTGATAGCTTCCAGAGAAAAATTATTCATTTACAAATTCTATGAAAAAATGTCAGAAGCAAATGTGCTCTTTGTGGATTATTAACATAACTGATTAAAAATCTATTTTATAACACACATAACATTTATAAAAGGACATCAATTATTCCACTTATGGAAAAGGATATAGGAAAAATAAGAAAAAACGACACTTCAGAGATTGTCATAAGGGTTGATGATTTTGGAGGAAGAAAAGGATTAACAATTCGTGAATTTGTTACAAGCGACAGATATACTGGTTTTACAAAAGCAGGAGTAAGAATATCTTCAGCAGATTTTGAAAGATTCAAGGAAATGATTAATTCTGTTTCATCAGAAGATATGGCAGAAGTCGAAAGTGCTGAAAAAGAAGAATCTGAAAAACCAAAATCCAGCAAAAAGAAGTCTGGTGCACAGGAAGAACTGCCTGATTATTAATTTCTCCAAAAACTTTAAAACCAATTTTCCCTATATACTCTGATGAAAAAAAGAATCAAGAACTATCTTACAACCTCCTTAATAATTCTTGCAATAATTGTTCTTGCATTTCTTATCTTAAATTCAAAGAAAAATGAAACAACAGAGGAAATAGCAAAATGCATTGGCTCCAAATCAGTACTTTATACTCAGCTGGGATGTCATTATTGCAAAATTCAGGAAGAAATGTTTGGAGAGAATTATCAATATCTGAATGTAGTGGATTGTTGGTTTGAAGAAGACAAATGCACAGAAATAACTTCAACTCCAACCTGGATTATAAAAAATAAAGAACACGAGGGAGTTCAGACAATTGAAGAATTAAAAGAACTCACTGGATGTTAAATTGCTCTCAGAAACCTTTACTTTTGGGAGAATAACTCTTCTTGCCATTGCAGATTCAGTAAACCCCTGTGCAATTGCAGTTCTTGCAATGATTTTAATGGCAATACTCATTAAAAATCCAGAAAAAAGAAAAAAAGTTTTATTGACTGGCCTGATTTTTGTTCTTGCAGTTTATATAGGATATCTGATTTATGGGTTAATAATAGTCCAATTTTTCAAGACTTTTGCAGGTTTATTAAGGGGTGGTTCAGGATATGTCTATAATGGGTTGGCGATTCTTGCAATGATTATAGGGGCCTTGAACATCAAAGCTTTTTTTTATTATAAAAAAGGAGGAATTGCAACAGAAATGCCCTTATTTTTAAGGCCAAAATTAAAAAGAATAATTTCAGAAATAACTTCTCCAATTGGAGCATTTATAATTGGTTTTCTTGTGACACTCTTTTTACTTCCGTGCACGATAGGTCCGTATATTGTTGCATCTGGCCTGATTTCTGAACTTGGCTTTCTGAAAACAATCCCCTGGCTTTTATATTATAATTTAATATTTGTAATACCAATGCTTTTGATAACCCTGATTACCTATTGGGGATTTACAAGAGTTGAGGATGTTTCTGCATGGAAAGAAAGAAACATAAAAAAGCTTCATTTAATTGCAGGAATTTTATTATTCCTGGTTGGATTGGGATTGCTGACTGGATGGATTTAATTTCTTTTCAATTAAACAACACAGTCCGAATAATATTAAACTAACCGATTAGTTTTCTTTCTGTCCGAATAGTGTCCGAAAAGTAAAGAGTTTTAAATTAGTATTTCTTTTGTTTTTTTATGGATAAAGAAATAGCAAAACAAGAGGTGGAAAAGATAGTTAAAAAGTTTTTAGCAATTCCTAAAACAGAGCTTGATGAAATGAAAGAAGAACAAATAAAATTTAGATTTATTGAGCCACTATTGAAAGCTTTGGGTTGGGAAATAGAGGATATTAACAAAGAAGAAAGAGTTTTGAAAGGAAGAGCTGATTATATACTAAGAATAGGAAATCAAAAAAAATTAGTAATTGAAGCAAAAGCCACAAACATAAAATTATCTGAAGATGATGGCAGACAAACTATTTCTTATGCACATCATAAAAATATTAATTTTGCTGTTTTAACTAATTTCAAACAAATAAGAGTGTATCATGCTTTATCTAATATTAAGAATATAGATAAGAACTTGTTAAAAGACGATAAAGGTTATTTGTGGTTGGATTGCGAGGAATTTGTTGAGCAATTTGATAGGTTATGGCTTTTATCAAGAGAAAGTTTTGAAAAAGAAGAAATAAATAAACTTCTTGATAATATAGACAAAAGATTAATCAAATCAATAGATGAATCTGTATTAACCGATTTATTAGAGTTTAGAGGTTGGCTTTCCACAGATTTGAAGAATAAAAGGACATATTTATCTCCTTCGCAAATTGATGAGGTTGTTCAGATTTTAATTGACAGATTGATTTTTATGCGTTCTGTTGAAGATAGAGGTTTAGAAGAGGAAGATTTTTTATTAAAAAAAGTTAAAGATGTTCAACAGGGTAGAACAGATAAGAGTTTATGGGCTTCATTAGTTATCTTATTTAAGATTTTTGATAAAGAATATAACTCAAAATTATTCTCTGCAGGATTATTGGAAAAAGAGGGATTTTTTGAAGAAAAGACATTAACAAAAGTTATTAATGGCCTTTATTATGGAACACAAGACCACCAAAATAGATATAGGTTTGATGATATTCCTGTTGATTTATTGGGTAGTATATATGAACAATATTTGGGGGTTGTTTTAAGAGGTACAGAAAAAAGAGTTAAATTAGATTTATTAAGTGGAAAAAGAAAGAGTATGGGTATTTATTATACTCCTTCTTATATTGTTGAGTATATTATTAAAAATACAATTAGAGAATACACTAAAAATAAATCAATAGATGAAATTTTAGAGATTAAAATATTAGACCTTGCTTGTGGTTCTGGTTCTTTTCTAATTGAGGCATTTCAAGAATTGATAAACCTTATTGAGATAAGATTAAAGAGGGGTGAAAAATCCAAAAGATGGGATAGTTTCAAAGATTATAAAGACAGATTAACCTTGGGACAAAAAGCTACAATTTTGCTTAATTGTATTTATGGTGTTGATTTAGATGAGAAAGCAGTTGAATTGGCACAGCTCAATCTCTTACTAAAAATATTGGAAGAAGAAACAAGAGAAACAAGAAAACGAATATTGCCTAACATGAAAGACAATATAAAAAATGGTAATAGTTTAATCTCCGATTCTTCTTTTGATAAAGCATTTAATTGGAATGCTCAATTTCCTACAATAAGAGAAGGGGGTTTTGATATTGTGAT
>CAZIZL010000024.1:0-8717 GCA_964543665.1 Candidatus Woesearchaeota archaeon
AATTCTTTTTCTTGATTTCATTTTTGAAGGCTTTTTTTCTGTTATGAATTTAAGAAGTTTGAATCCTTTTTCAAGAGTATCTGCAGTTCCCCCTATATTTAAAACAACTTTTTCAATTCTTATCTTTTTCATAGGATTTTCTGCTGTTTTGTCTTTTATTTTGTTTTTAGTTTTCATTTTACTCTATTACCATAAATTGTTTAATTAAGACATTGATATTTTCATTACCCTTATTTATGCTTGCAATTTTCTTTTCCAAATCAATCTTTTCTATTTTTCCTTTTGCTCCTGAATGTTTTCCAGCAAAAACAAAAACATTTGCATTTTCCCTTAAAGCAAGGCATTTTTCTATTTTTTTGTTTTTGAGGTTAATTAAAATAGAATCATTAACTTTGCATTTTATATCAGAAAGAAAATTTCTTCCATCACTTAAATTTAACTGGACTTCCTTTCCTTTTAGTATTTTTTTTCCGATAATCTTGGATATCTTATAATCCGATTCATGTTCTTTTATTTCTTCTAAATCAAATTTCCCTTTTTGTGATAGAATAATTCTGTAATGCTTTTTTGTTGGAATAATATTGAGTGTATCAAATAAGAAAATTCCTTCTTTTTCATCTCTTGCAGTTCTCCCGTTTATAATGATGTTTTTCATATAAATGGCTTTTTTTACTTCTTTTTTATTTTCAGCTATTTTCAGCATATCCCTTAAAATAATCAATAAAGGTATTCCTTTTGAAAAGCCAAAATTAGGTCTTACTACAAAAGTTGTTCCTTTTCTTGGAATAGGCCAGCTCTTTGGAGCATTTTGTCTTTTTAAGTGAGTCATTTTAATTTATTGCCTCCTTTGGTTTTTTATCCGATTTTATTTTATTTTCCTGTTTTTTAGGTATTTCTTTTTTCTCCTGCTTGGATTTTTTCTTGACTCTTTCAACCATCTCAATTATCTGCAGATTTGAGGGCTGCATTTTTACATTTGCTTTTGAACCATCCATTTTCTTTACCTGAATTCCCTCAACAACTATTTTTGCTTTTTTGAGATTTACTTTAAGAACTTTTCCAGTTGTTTTTTTGAATTTGCCCCTCATAACTTTTACTTTATCTCCTTTTTTAAGAGGAATGTTTCTTTTTCCTGTTTTTTTTCTTAGTTCTTTTGAAAGATTAACACTCACAAACTTCTTTCTTAAATGAAGAGGAGCATTTGCCCTGTATTTTCTCTGTTTTCTTGGCTGTCTGCTTGCCTTCCATTTAGTTGAAAATTTCTTTTTCATTTTAATATACAAACTGGGCTATTTTAGCAACACTTGCCCATCGCTCCTGAACCTCCCTTGCAACTGGCCCTTTAATCTGAGTTCCTTTTGGATTTCCTTTTTCATCTTTCAATATAGCAACTGCATTATCTTCAAATGCTACTCTCTCCCCATTTAATCTTCTGTAGGGTTTTTTCTGCCTTATTATTACAGCATCAAAGACTTTTCCTTTCATATCAGGAATTCCTTTTCTTACAGAGACTTTTACCCAATCAGCTATTTTTGCAGCTGTTTGCTTTGCTTTTTTTGCTTTTGATTTTTTAACAGAAACTAATCTGACAATTTTTGCTCCGCTGTTATCAGAGGCAATCATATTTGCTCCTAAGTTTAATCCTTCTGTTCCTCTTGCTGAGATAGCTTTCATTTTATTTTCCAACCTCCTTGGCGTCCTTTATTTTATTAATCACAACAAAATGTATAATCTTGCTTAATGGCCTGCATTCCTGAACTCTGATTAAATCCCCTCTATTAATTTCTTTCTCCATTTCTTCAGGCAATCTTGCGTGTATTTTTGTTTTATATCTTGCATATCTTTCATATTTTCTTATATAAACCATTCTTTCAAACTCAATTACAATCCTTTTTGGAAATTTCTTTGTAACTATTCCCTCGAAGATTTTTCCTCTTGGATTTATTTTCTTCTCAGTTTTAGTTTCCACTAGCTTTACTGTTTCTGCTTTTGTTTTTTCTTTCTTTGCCATTTTTGTTTTTACAAATGTGGTTTTGCGAAATCTTTTGATTTCAGCTTGCCATTTTTTTGTTTTCCTGAATGTTCAGTCCTCTACAGAGTGGTTTTCAAAACCAAGCCTTACCAGGATTGGTTTTATCTTCTTTGTATGGTCTCCTTGGAGTTCAATGATGTCGTTTTTGTAAGTTCCACCGCAGGCCAGTTCATTTTTCAGACTCTTTGCGATTTTCTTCACATCCACGCTTTTGTCGAATCCGCTTATAACAGTAACGATTTTTCCATATCGTTTTTTGTCTGTCGTCACGGTTATTCTCTGCGAACTCCTTGTGAGGTCTTCCCATTCTATTGCCTCTACAGGCAATCCAGTTTTTGGGTCTATTTCCATGGTTTATTTGTTTTCAACACCTCCTTTTTGAGAGGCATTGAATGTGTGCATTCTTGCAATTATCTTTCTTATTTGTTTTTTATTTGTGTTTCCTGTTTTTGTTGTTTTTGCCTGTGATTTTACTAATTCCATTTTTAATTCCTTTAGTTTTTTTTCCCTGTCTTTTGAATCCATTTTTTTTATTTCCTTGAATTTCATTTTTTATTTACCTTCCCTTTTAATGTCTTTTTTGGTTTTTTATTTGATTTTTCCTCAAAATTATTTAAATTTTCTTTTAATTGATTTATTAATCCTTCATTAATGTATATTTTATCCTTGAGTATTGCGTGTGGAGAGAGTATGCTAACTTTTATTCCAACTGTACCTGGTTTTGTTTCTGCTCTTGCCTGAGCCCTGTCAACAACTTTTGCAGTATCCCCTGTTTTCTTTAAAAATCCCTGTGCAAATCTCCAGGTTTTTGCTCTTGCACCAGGAAGTTTTCCGCTCAGTCTTATTTCACACCCAAGTGCACCCGCTTTCATTACTTTTTCAAGTGTTCTGTATGCAATTACTTTGAATTTTAAAGGGCCGAATTTTTCCAATCCAAGGGCAATGTCATCTGCAATTATCTGCGAGTCAAATTCAGGTTCTCTTATTTCATCTATTTCAAGATGAAGATTCTCAAATTTGAAGTTTTTCTTTAAATATTCTGCAATTTCATTTAACCTTTCCCCTCCTCTTCCAATAATTAGTCCTGGTTTGTTTGTGGAAATTATTACTTTTTCTCCAACAGGGGTATATTCAATTTTAACTTTGCTTACTTTTCCCTTTCCAAGCATCTTTTTAATTGATTCACGAATAGCAAATTCATCTTTCTTGAATTTAACTGTTTGTTTTTCTTCCATTTCAATAAATTCCTCCTATTGAATTGCATGAAAAATTTATTTTTTCTTCCATTTTTATTTTTTCTTCTCCATTATTTTCATTTCCCTTGCTTTCAATGTAATATGTGTTCTTTTTCTTCTCACTCTTCCAAATTGTCCAAATGGACTTTGAGCTCTGTTTGCTATTGCCTCTGTAATTACTGGTTCATTAATTTCATGATTATTTGCATTTCCAGCAAGGCTTTTCAGCAAAACTATAAATGATTTTGCAGCTCTTTGCGGGAATTTTCCACTGCTCATTCCTTTTCCTCTTCTATGGGCATATTCTCCTTTCATTGGAACTGCTTTTTTCATCAAAACAACCTGTTCCAAATCCCTTATTGCATCTCCTATTCTTTTTCCCATGAGGAATTTGCATATACTTATTGAATACTTTGTTGAAACAGGAACACTTTTTGCATTTACTTCAACTTCCTGCTTTTTAATTTTTTTAGAAGGTTGTTTCTTTTCTGGTTTTTTTGTTTCTTCTTTTTTATCTTCAGAAATTATTTTTTCTTCTGTCTTTTCTTCTGCTTTTTGTTCATTAATCTTTTCTTCTATTTTATCACTCTTTTCTTTAATAGGAGTTTCTACTTTTTTTGGCTGTTTTTTCATTGCTTTTTTTTCTTTTTGATTTGGATTGTAATTCTTTTCAGTCATTTTATTTCTTAGCCTTATGTTTACTTCCTTTTGTTGCTCCAACACCTGCTTTGCTGTGTGCTACTTTGCTTCTTGTAATAGCCATTTCACCAAGACGATGCCCAAGCATTTCAGCTTCAATCTGAACAGGAATAAAATTCCTCCCATTATAAATCTGAATATTCATTCCAACAAGCTGAGGAACAATAACCAAATCCCTGTTGTGTGTTTTTATTTTCTTTTCTCTTCCAAGTTTTTCTTTTGCTCTTTTTGTAAAATCTTCAATTCCCTGAAAGTTTCTTAGAACAGTTCTTCTTTGTCTTGCTGGCAGATATTTTGCAAATTCACGAACATCCAAGGCTTTCAGCTCTTCAATTGTCTTTCCTCTGTATGTAAATTGTTTTTTTATTACTTCCATTTTATTTTTGTTTACCTGTTCTTCTTGGCCTGATTAAACCAACCCTTCTTCCAGCAGGGGCATTTCTCTTTGCAATTTTGCTCTTAATGTTTTTTCCTCTACCAGAACCAAAGGGATGGTCAATAGCATTAACCTTAACAGCACTTGTTCTAGGCCATAATTTATTTTTAGCCTTTTT
Source organism: Candidatus Woesearchaeota archaeon (assembly GCA_964543665.1). GTDB lineage: Archaea > Nanobdellota > Nanobdellia > Pacearchaeales > GW2011-AR1 > MWBV01. The sequence goes on from CAZIZL010000024.1 coordinate 4,521, forward strand.
AATATAATGCATTTTTCCTGCTTTAACAATTGGCTTTTCCAGTCTTCCATGCCCTGCAATGCGCCCTATAATTGCTCTGCATTTGGAATTAAAACTTTTTTCTTTTTTTGAAGGCATTAAAACCAGGATATTCTCTCCAACAATTCTTGTTACAACTGCAGTATTTCCCCCTGTTTTTATGAATTTTCCTCCATCTCCAGGACGGGATTCTATGCAATAAACTGATGTTTTGACAGGGATTTTTCCTAAAGGAAGAATGTTCCCATCTTTTATTTCTTTTTCAAAAGAGATTTTCTGCCCCTCAACCATTCCCTTAAAAGCAGGAATATAGAAGCTTCCTTCAGAATAAATTACTTTTGCCAAAGGAGCACTATGCGCAGAGGAATTTAATATTTTTACAACGGTCCCCTCTCCTTCTAATTTTTTTGGATATTGGATTCTATAGACAAAGGCTTTCTTTTTTGCCTGATAAGTCATGCTTCCATGCCCACGAGCTTGTTGAATTATTCTTTTACCCATTTTATTACATCAATCCAAGCTGAGTTGCAACATCAATTGCAAGATCTTTTTTATTTAATTTAACATAAATAATTTTTTTATTGTTTCTTATTGAAGTATGGATTTTGTCAACTTTGACTTTGAATAATTCTTCAATCTCCTTTTTTATCTCTCCCTTTGTTTTTCTTTTATCAACTTCAAAAGTCAGAATATTTTCTGTTTCTATCTTCATGACTGCTTTTTCAGTAACTATTGGTTTAAAATTCATTTTTTATTCTCCTTAAATTTATCTCCTAAATCTTTTATTGCTTTTTCAGTATAAACTGTTAATCTCCCCAAGCCCCCATTAGCGAGATCAGTCGTATTTACTTCCTTGGCCTTTTTCGTCTCAAATGCATTTGTTTTTAATTTTTCATTGTTTCCCGTAACCATCAGCATTCCTGCGTTTGATTTATATTTTCTTCCTCTGAGTTTTCCTTTTCCAGCCCTAACTGACTTTTTTCTTATTGCAATACCATACAATTCATTTCCTAAAATTTCTTTTAATGATTTTAAAATTTCTTTTATTTTTAATTCAGTTATTTTCCCCTCAACAACAAAAGGGGCTTTTATTTTCTTGTCTTCTAATCTTGAATATTTTTTTGAAACATATTTTTCATTTGCAGTTGCACTTAATGCAGATTCAAAGGCAATTTTTATTTCTTTTTTATTTATTTTAAGTTTATTCAGGAAACCAGCTATCTTTGGGGGGTGAGCTCTCATACCTCCTCTTGCCTGGGGAACTTCTGCAGCCTGCCAGTTGAATTGGGAACCTTTTCTTGAAAATATTTTTCTTGGAACTCTTGAAGCCCCTCTTCCATAACCGCTTCTCCAGACATGCCTTCTATGAACAACTCTTCCTTTTGCAGAATGCTGTTTTCCAGCAACAAGAGAAGGGGCATAAGGTTGCTGTGTTTTTTTTGCTTCAAGAACCTTTGCAACAATATCTTCCCTTATAACAGCTGAGAATTCTTTTGGCAATTCAATACTTGATTTTTCTTTACCCGAAATATCCAATAATTTGGTTTTCATTTTATTCTCCTCTTGACCTTGCTCCACATAAATTCCTCGACTTTTTCCTTATATTGGTCAATATCAATATAATTTTTTGCAAATTCTTCTACTGGATCATAAAAGATTTTTCTAAGCTCTTTAAGTTTCTCACTGACACTTTCCATAGAAATCAGTCCATTTATTTCATCAGGGAATGCCTCATTTATTTTTCTTTCAAGCTCATTAACAGCTTCTTTAACTATTTCATGCATTCCTTCTTCTGATTTCTCTTTATCAACATCATATATCATTTTTTAATCTCCACAAATTCATATTGCTTTTTCTTTTGCATTTTAGTTATTCTGAGAGGAGAAGTCATTAAAATTCCTCTTTTTGCAGGCCCCTGAACAGAACCAGCAACAATTGCATAATCTGTTTTAATATCCCCATAATTCTTTATATTTTTTATTGGTTTTTCAGAACTTTTTTCCAATGAAATTAATTTTTGATTATAATGAACTCGGGTAAACATTCCCAATTGTCCTGCCATCGGAACTCTGAAGGTCACACGAGCAGGATGCCATGGTCCAATTGAGCCAACTTTTCTGACTCCTTTTTCAGATTTATGGAATCTCAAATGAATTCCAAATCTTTTTACAGGCCCCTGAAATCCCTTGCCTTTTGTAAGCCCTCTTAAATCAATTATTTGTCCGTTTTCAAAGACATTTGAAACATGGATTTCCTTGTTTAAATTATCCTTAATAAATTCAATTTTTCCCTCAAGAGATCCAGTAAGCCCTAATTCAGTTAAATCAGGGGTTTTCTTTATATTTGTTTTTTTAACAACAGAATAAGCAATAATAGAAACATCATCATAATCCCCTGTTTTCAGGGACTCTAATTTGTGTGTCTTTTCTTTTGGCAATTTTATCTTTTTCATTAATTCTTTGTCTAATTGTTCACTTAAGACATCCTTTGCAACAATCCCATTTTTATAGAATCTTACTGAAAGGATTTTCATTGGGGGGCATTCAATAATTGTTGCAGGAATAATGATTAATTTGCCTTTAGTCATGGAATTAATGGCATTATCTTTTACTTCAACAGAAACCATTCCTGATTTATATCCTATAAAACCCTTTAGATTTTTTCCAGAATCTATTGCTTTCCAGTTTACACTAGGTAAAAATTTACCGACTCTCTTTCGAGGCCAAAACTGCAAGCTTCCTTTTCTTGGTGATTTTGTTGAAGGCATTTTCTATGTTTTTTATATCTACTAATAATGCGGAAATTATCATTTTATTTCTACCCTGGATAAAATATTTAGAAAGGGATGGTTTAAAAAGGTGTTGGTATGGTAATTTCCATAAATTTCTTAGGAAATTATATATAATCTTTATGCTTAAAAACAGCATGGAAAAGAGTTATGGGTTAAAAGAAGGCATTTTAATCATTGAAAGGGATTTGACAGAACTTGACTATTTTGTTAGAGATTTCCTTCAAGTTCTTAAAAACCACTCTGATTATTTAATTGTAAGTGGTTTTGTAAGCATTTCAACAGGAAGAACAAGAGCAACAGAAGATGTAGATATCTTAGTTCCTGTCCCAGATAAAGAAAAATTTAAAGAATTATTTGATGATTTAATTAAAAATAACTTTTGGTGTTATCAGGGAGAGAACTTCGGAGAAGTTTATCTCTATGTTGAAGATATGCAAAGTATAAGATTTGCACGAAAAGACCAGATGTTTCCAAATATGGAAATTATCTTTATTAATGAATCAAAAAAAGCAAAATACTATGAATTTACTCATCCTCTCAAAATTAAGATTAAAGATTTTGAATTCAAAATCCCCCCATTGGAATTTGAAATTTTATACAAAGAAATAATCCTTGCTGGTAAAAAAGATATTGAAGATGCAGGGCATTTAAGAAATCTCTTTAAGGAAATATTAAGTAAAGACAGATTTGAAGAGTATGAAAAGGTAATAATAGATGAATTAAATTCCTATAAAACTAAATAAAATGAATAAAATAAAACTTTCAAAAATACCTAAGACAGATTTGGATTATGTTGAAATCTATGCTGAAAACTTAAAAACAAATCCAGAACTCTTTAAACAGCAAAAAATGCTTATTGAAAGCCAGATGAAATCCAGCAGAAGTTTCTTTCAAAATCTTTTCAAAGGAAAAGACTTTAAGACAGAAGCAAGGAAATACTTGAAGGAGAGGGGGGGTTGATTTAATTAAAATCTGTTGTAATCACATCCAATTTTTTGCAGATTGGGCAGTTATTGCTAAAATCTCTTTTTTCAAATTCACAAAAGGTGCTGTTTTTTATAATTTCATTAAATTCTTTGAATTTCATTTCTTTTACATTTAAATCATCAATTATCTTTTGAATGTTATTTTCACATCTTATCTTGTATTCTTCCATAGGAAGTTCAAATTTTTTGCATTTCCAACAATGCATTGCAAAATACATTCCTTTTAATCTTTGCAATGGCCATTTTGGCCTTTCTTTTTTCATTGTTTTTATGTATTTTATTTATCCAAGATTATATTCTCAGGCTCCCATCCTTTTGGGATGGAATATTTTTCGTCAAGTATCGCAACAGAATTTATTCGGTCTATCCTAAATACACGTTCATCTTTTCTCAAATGACAAT
>CAZIZL010000025.1:0-8522 GCA_964543665.1 Candidatus Woesearchaeota archaeon
GCTGAACAACTGCAACACTAATGCTTTTTTCATTTCTTCATATCCCCAAACACTGGGTATTATACTTTTTGCTAAATTTTCAAATATTTTTGGGTCTTCTGAAATTTCCTGGATTTGTCTCTCATCTTCATCATTTATATCCAATTCTTCAAATGTTTCTTCTAATGGGATAATATTGTTTGCTTCAATTGCAAGTTCAAATCTTGTCGAAAGTCCTCCTGTGCTTAATGGAACAGGAACTTCTTTTAAAACTCCAATAACTTTTATTTTTGCGCCAGGAGTGGTTTTTTCCTCCATTCTCGGTTCAACCAAATCTTCTTTCACAAAAACATTAATTCTCTTTGGCTGTTCCCCTCCTGATAAGGATTCAGGAGATTCTTCAACAACCAGTCTCTGGGTATCCACCATGTCTTTTGAAATTAATCTAAATCCTCCTCTTCTTCCGCAGGAGCATCTTGAGGGTTCTCTAAATTTCTTTTCAATCTGCAAAACAGAGATAATTGTTCCGCAACTTGGGCATTCAAATTTTGCATTTACCACTTGAGGTCTTACATCTGAAGCCTGCCTTATAATTCCCTCAAGCATTATAAGTTCATTTAAATGCTTTGAACGGATATTTCTTATTTTTATCTGATAGCCTTCATGAAGGTTTTTTAATCTAATTCTTGCATTTTTTACTAATCCAAGTTCTTCAATTGCCAATTCTATGATGCTTAAGGTTTCTTCTGGATTAAGGATTATCTCTTCTGAGAGTTTATTTGAAAATTCTGCCAGTTTTATAAAATCCAGAAAAATAACATTTGTTCTTTTTCTTATGGATTCTCCCAAATCCTCTTTATTGAAATTAAAGAAATTCTTTGCCTCAATTATCAAATCTTCTGATTTGGGCTTTTTTTTACCCTCTGTTTCAGAAATATTCATAGAATATGCTTCTTCAGAGAATTCTCCATCTTCCATAAATTTTAGAGAAATCCCTCTTTTTTATAGATTTGTATATACTATAAAATGTATTGGGATTATTGTATAATCCAGTGAATAAAGGGTTATAAATCCCTATTTGATAGTGGGTATATGGAAGTAAGAGAGCAGCAATTAAGAAGACCTCCAAGAACAATGCTTACATTAGAAAATTGGCTTAGAATGGCATTCTATCCAAAAGGTGCACGTGAATTTATGGTGGGGGTTAATTATGAATGGGGCTTGGACCAATACAGTCTTCTATGAATGAAATAATTGGAACCTCTTATGATATCACTAAATATATTGCATATACAGGGATAATTGGATTAATAGTTTATGAATTTTTTAAATAAGAATCATTTATAATTAATTAACAGTTACCATCAATTCAGATAAATTCCTGTAAAAAACAGGGTAAAAGTAATTTTTAGTTTCTTCTGTTATATTTTTTATTATTTTTAATCCAAATGCCGTGTTGTCTTTTGGCTCTATAATACCTACAACATACTTTTGAGAGCGATTATCCTTAATTAATGCTTTTTTCCCTTTATTTTCATTTATTATTTTTACTTTTTCTTCTAAGGGCATTTCTAAGGTTATTTCTGTTTTTTTAAGAGATTCCCCCCTTATAATCGGCTTTTTTAGAAAGTCAAAGTATTGTTTAAGAAAATTATTAATCATCTCTCTTTTAAATTGAAACTTATTTTTAAAGATTATTATACTAGAAATATACAAAAGTCTATTTCTTATAATTTTTCAATGCAGTTTTGACATTCTTTAGAAGCTGTGCCATGCTGTCTTCAAGCTGTTCTTTGTTCTTTGTTCCTGTGCAAACGAGCTTTCCATTTGAGAATAAAAGAAAGGTAGCTGTAGGTTCAACTAACTTATAAACCAAACCAGGAAACTGTTCTGGTTCATATTCTGTATTTTCCATTTCAAGAGCGAGAAAATTAAGATTAAGCTTTAGTTCAATTGTGCCTGAAGCAACAATATTTTGGACAGTTATTTTGGGCTTTGTTGTTATGTTTACATTTATTTTTTTGAGCTGTTTTATTACTGCATCTATGACTTCTCTTACCTGAGTAAGGGATTTTGTTCCTGTACAGACAAGATTACCCGAAGAAAATACTAGGACAGCGGATTTTGGCTCTTTAACTCTAAGAACTAATCCCGGAAAAGTCTCTGGATTATATTCTGTATTTGGCTGGGTTCTTGCTAATTTTGTAAGCGGAACAGGTTTTCCTAAAGAAGCAGTTGCTACAATATTCTGGATTTTGTAATTGCTTTGTGATGCCATTTGAAACAAACCCTCTGGTTTTTTTCCAGCCTATTTGGCTGGATTTTCTCAAATCATTGAAAGGCTATTTTTTAAATTGCCTCTGATGAAAATCGCAAGAGTTATTATTTAAAGAAAAAATAGCTTTATAAAGGTTTTTAAATAGCTCGACGGAGAGTTTTTATTCTTTGAAGCCTTTATTAATGTAATCCACGAGCTCACTTCCTTTTATCTGGATGCTGGATGGACCAGCTCTTATGTAAAATTCTTCCTCATTCTCAGGAGACTTAATAAAAACAGGCTTGTGGCTTTTTTTGCATTCTATTTTAAGGACATTTTTATTATTTATTTCTGTAAATTTGAAATCCAGCAGAGGAAGAACTTTTTTTCCTATTCTTGTTTTTATTATATTTGTAAGATGAAGGAGGTATTTATCCTTGTTCTCAAATTTATCCTCTTCTATTCCTGTTATTTTCCCCGAATTTTCAACCCCAATAAGAAGAATTCCCCCATTGGAATTCATAAATGCCCCAAGTGTTTTTAATGAAGAAGATTCTATTTTCCTGTCAATTTCATTTGTATAAAGATTTATTCTTAGGGTGGATTTGAATTCAATCTTTTCACTTTCTCCTTTTTTTATTATTCCCAAAATTTCTTCTTTTAATATTTCTGGTTTCTGAAATATTTTTGGATTTTTTTCCATAATTTTTTTGGCAAAAATTCTTAGTATTCCAGTATAATTTTTCATGTATAAGTACCCAATTATTGATGAAATTAATGCCCCAATAATAACAAATGTCATTGTCTGCATTGAATAAATGTAAAGATCAGAAGATAGAGGTTGATTGAGGAGAATCTTTAGATAATATTTCAAAAGTTCAAGAGCAAAACCAAATGCGACTGCAAAATTAAAAGAAAACATAATTATCAGGAAATAATTTTTCTTTATTTGATTGCTTGAATAAAGGATAGCAAGAATCATAAATCCAATCATTGCAATTGCTATTCCAAATACAATGGGAGTTATTATCCCCCCTGTTTTTCCAAGAAATAGAGTTATAATTGCAAAAATTAAAAGAAATGCCTCAAATTCATTTGGAATTTTTACTTCATATTTTGTAATTATTTGTGGAATAAAAAGAAGGATTAGGAGAAAAATTCCTGTTGATGCAAGATGCCAGAGGTGATTATATACTGCATTGAAAATAGACAAAAACAGGATTAATTTTACTGAGAGAGAAAGATATTTTTGAAATCCTTTAAGCATGAAAGATTAAGGAGTGGGGAGTTTTTATCTTTTTGGTTGTTTCCATTGCTTTTCAAAAAAATCCCCCATTTTGCTTAATACGTTTGTAAAGGAGATGGAGAAGAAAATAATTATTATTACAAGTGCAAAAAGAATAATGGGATTTGGATAAATATATCTTGAAAATATTTTATTAATAAAGAATATTGATGTTAGGATAATTATTGCACAAGTAAATGCTAGAATATAATATACTTTCTCAAGTTGAATTAATAACTTTCTTTCTCCTTTTACTATTTTAAAGATTATAGAGAATATTGTGCAATCTAAAACTAATAGAATATAAGGTATACTCATGAAATGGGGCATATTAATCACTTTTTAAAAATTATTATATTCACCCATATTTCCAGTTTCTTTTCTGATTATGGAAATCCTTTTCAACTTCTTTAAGATTTGCAATTTCTGAAAGAGGCTTGTCTGGTCTTAATGCAGTTATTCTTGGAAATCTTAAAGCCCATCCTGAATTATAGTTTGGAGATTTTTGAATTTCCTGATAAGTTACTGCAACAATTATTCTTGGTTTTACTGAAACCATTTTCTCTGTTTCTGAAGTTATTAGGGGTTTTATTTTTTCAGTTAATTCTTCAAAGGAAATTCCAAGCTCTGATTTTTCCTTTATTCCTGTTCCAACTTTCCCTATTTCAAGATATTTCCCGCTTTCTTCTCCCTTGCAGGAAAGAATAAAACTTGAAAACCACCCGCTTCTTTTTCCTTTTCCATATTCTGCCCCTGTAATAACCAAATCCAGATCTTTTTCTTCTGGTTTTAGTTTAAGCATATTTCCGACTCTTCTTCCTGGTTTATAAGGAGCTTTTAGATTTTTCATCATTACTCCTTCCTGATTGTCTTTTAAGGCTTTTTTATAGAATTTTTCTGCTTCTTTTTCATTAGAGGTGATTATCTGTTTTGCAGAAATTATCTTGTAAGGTATATTGGTTATTATTTTTTTCACTAATTCCGTTCTTTTTTCAAATGGCTCATCAAGAATAGGTTTTCCATTGTAATAAAGGACATCAAAAACATTAATTTCAACAGGAAGTTCTTTCTGCATTTTACCTATGTCATATTTTCTTCTTATTCTCTGCGAAATAGCCTGAAAAGGAGAATATTCTTTTGTTTTTTTATCATATCCAACTGCTTCTGAATCAAGGATAAAAGAATTTCCCCTGACATATTTTTTTAAATATTCAACAACTTCAGGAAATTGCTTTGATACATTTTCAAGTTTTCTTGTAAAAAGTTTTACCTCTTCCCCTTTTTTGTGAATTATAAGTCTAAAGCCGTCATATTTATACTCAATTGCACAGGGTTTTCCAAGTGCCTTAAATCCTTCTTCAAAATTCTTTGCTTTTTGTGCAAGCATGGCTTTTATTGGCTTTCCGACCTGCAAAGAAATTTTTCCTAATTCTTTTATGTTTCTTTTTTTGCATAAATCAAATACTTCTGCCAAATCATTGGATTTGTCAATTGCTTCTTGTATTTTATCAGAAGCTTCTTTTGGTTCTTTGAAAAAGGCTTTTGCAAGTGCTTCTCTGATTGTGCTTTCCTGTATTCCTATTCTTAAATCTCCAATCAATGTCCTTATCAAGTAAATTGCTTCTATTGGTTTTGCAGAAGTGAGGAGTTCTATTATTAATGAGAGCTTTTTATCAACTGTTCCTTTTCCTTCTAATTCAGGAAGCTTTCTTAAATTTTCAAGAACTTTTTTTGTTGTTAATATGTGGGATGCAAGTGTTTTTTGTTTTTTTTCATTAGTTAGTTTTTCAGCAACTTTTCCCAAATCTCCTATTTTCTTCCATTCCTGAATTACTTTTTTTGTTTCAATTCCGCAGGCTTTTGAAATTGCTTTTAATGCAAGCTGATTTGAAATTCCGATTTTCTTTTCTTCATATTCCGGATAAATATTTCCTTCTAAAAGATAAAGGACATTTCTGTCTTCTTCTGACAGATATTCAAGAAATTTAGAAAGAATTTCTGTTTTTTCAAGCCTCTTTGTTGTGCTTCCAAGAGACTCATATAATTCAGCAAGTTTTTTGTAAAGCATAATTTACTTAACAAATAATAGTTTTTAATTTTAATCCCTTGCTTCAACAAACAATTCTTCAACTTTTTCCCAGTTGATTATATTAAAGAATTCTTCAATATATTCTGCACGCCTGTTTTGATATTTTAAATAATATGTGTGCTCCCAAACATCAATTGCCAGAAGAGGGATTTTTTCAATGCTCAGGGGGCAATCCTGGTTTTTTGTCTGGATTATTTCCAGTTTTTTTGTTTTTTCATCATATACCAGCCAGCTCCATCCACTTCCAAAGAGGGTTAATGCTGAATTTGAAAATTGTTCCTTGAAATCTTCAAAATTCCCAAATTTCTTAATTATTGCTTCTCCAATCTCAGAAGCATTGTTAAAAGGAATATTTTTTTTAAGAATACTCCAAAAAAAATCATGATTATAAAATCCCCCTCCATTATTTGTAACAGAAGGTTTTATGTTTTCAGGCAGTTTGCTTAAATCCTTTAAAATATTTTCAATTGGTTTTTTGTGCAATTCAGGATAATCTTTTATTGCAGTCATAAACTTGTCAAAATAAGCCTTATGATGCTTGTCATGATGTATTTTCATTGTTGCTTCATCTATATAAGGTTCTAGAGAATCATACCCGTAAGGCAATTCTGTAAACTGATGTGTCATTATTATATGAAAAGAAGTTCATATTTAAGTTTTTTGGTTATTAATCTTCTTTTTGCTTTTTATCTATGAATAGAAAAAAATCTTCACATTTGTCTTTATAGAATCTTTTTTTCCCGAACTTGCCATGAGAAGTTGTTCCCATGACTAAATATGGAAAACGCCTGAAAAACATCTCAAAATACACATCGAAGTGATCATAATCAAAAGTTAGTCTCCCATTTTTATCTGTTGTAAATTCTCCTGTTCTGTTTTCTTTTTTTAAGTAAGTCTCAGGAATAATAGGAAGTTTTGGGGCTATAACATCCCTATTTGTCACATCAGATAATTTTTTGGCTATGTTGTTCTCTTCTGAACCGGTGTTGCAGGAATACAAAATAATTATTGCATTTTTTGAGAGAATAGCATTATAGTCTTTGAATATTTTTTTAATGTTTGAAGAGTCTATTGTTTCTGAATCGTTTATAATAATTAAATCATTTTTTCCATGATATGCAAGTATTAATGCATCAATTGTCTTTAATTTACGATATTCTTTTGGGAAATTCTTTATTTCCTTAATATTTTTTGTTCTTTTGTTATATAGATTATAATTATTGATATCTGAAAAATCCTCTTCAAACATCTTTTCCATTCCTTTTGTTGCCCCAACAGAATCATAGGTAGTAATTAGTGCAAGAGCAGTCTTTTTTTCTGGAAATTCCTTTTTTGTTTTTGATTCCCGAGAAAAATTATTATACAACTGATATCCCGGACTGCAGGAGAAAATAGGCAATAAAAAAGCAAGTGCCAAAAATGAACTTTTAAATCTTTTAAGCATAGGCTTTCTAATCAATATAAATCTTTTAAAGATAGTTGGAATAAGATGTATATTTCTTTATAGATAAGTTTTATTTAGTTAATTCTTTTACTTCTTTTTTTCCTTTCTCAAGCTCTTTAACCTGTTCTTTATCCAGCTCCAGAAGCAGTGCCTGAAATTCTCCAACATGGGTTTTTTCTTCTTTTGCAATCTCAAGAAGTGTTGCTTTTATCTTTCTGTTCTTGGATTTTGCAGCTAACTGTTCATAAAGACTTACTGCATCTAGTTCAGCAATCATGCCAAGACGAAGAATCTCTTTTTCAATTTCATTTTGGGGAACATTTTTTAAATCTATTGGGGATGAAGATAACATCTCAGGAAAAAAGATTAGTAGTTTATATAATTTTTGGAATTTTTATTTTAAGGATTGATTGTTTTTAAGAATTATTCTACTTTAAAATATGCTTATTTTCCCTGTCTTTTTCCAGCTCTCACACTTGGTCTTGATTTGTTTGCAGGATGTTTGCTTCTTAATCCTCTTGATTTTTTTGCAGCACTTGTCAATCCTCTAAGAACTCTTTTTTTGTTTGCGCCTTCTGTAATCCATTTGAGGGTTGAATCATTTTTTATTTCTGGTTTTTCAGGGTCAACACATATCACTTCAAAGAAATAATTTATTCCATCTTTTCCAATTTCATAGGAATTTAATACTTCAAGATTTCTGTGTTTATTCTGGACTCTTTGTTCAGCAATCCATTTGTAGGACATTTTAAGATTTTTTCTTGTGTGCATTCTTTTGCTTCTTCTTCCTTTATTTGGTCTTGGTCTTTTGTGCCCCCCTCTTTTTAGCCTGATTCTTATTACTACGAAACCCTTTTTAGCTTTATATCCAAGTGCTCTTGCTTTGTCTAATCTTAGAGGTTTTTCAACTTTAACTTGAGTTTCTGATTCTCTCCATCCAATCATTCTTTCTCTAAGTGTTTTTGCATCTGGTTTTTTCCATGCTTGTTGTATATAATGATACATTCCTTTGACCATTCTTATTGTAGAAAAAATCGGTTTAAAAAGCTTGGGGTTTTTTAATCAAAATCTTTATAAGAGGGTTTATTTTTATTCTGGAATGAAAAAGAAGGATAAGAATTCTGAAATTACATTAAATTTCCTAAAACTTTCAAAGAATGCAGAATCTCCTGAATATATTTTTGGAAGTGATGCTGGTTTTGATTTAAAAGCAATAGAAGATGTAACTCTCTTTCCTCTGGAGCAAAAAACAATAGGAACAGGAATAGCAATAGAGATTCCAAGGGGTTATGTGGGATTAGTAAGAGATAGGGCTGGAATTGTTCAGAAGATGAATGTGCACACTGTTGCAGGAACTTTTGACAGTGGTTTTAGAGGAGAGGTTTCTATAATGCTTGTAAATATGAATGATAAAACAGTTGAAATTGAAAAAGGAATGAGGATTGCTCAGATAATTTTAATTCCTGTT
>CAZIZL010000026.1:0-8327 GCA_964543665.1 Candidatus Woesearchaeota archaeon
CGGGGCGTTTATAGAATTGAAAAATTGAAAATTCTATTTCTACCTTAAAAAAAATTAACTATTTATAAAATCTCCAGCTAAGCTGGGTCAGGACATTTTACCAAAATGTCCAAAAGTAAAGAATTATTTTCCTTTCAAATCTTTTTCTAATTGCTTGTATTCCTTTATGTAAAGATCAATTGTTGGCTTAATATTATGATTTTTTTCATATTCTTGCAAAGATTGATAATATTCTACCTGATTTTTAAGATTTATATTTAATGGTGGGAGATTATGTTTGATTAAAATGTTATTTAAAAGTATCCTTCCAACTCTTCCATTTCCATCTGCAAAAGGATGAATGTTCTCAAATTGATTATGCACTACTGCAGCCAAGATGAATGCAGGATATTTTGTTTTATTTTTTTCATACCATCTTATTAGCTCGTTTAATAAATAGTTTATTCTTACTTTGGGGGCTCCTTCATGAACAACTCTTCCAGATTGAGCCATAACCACAACTTCTTCACCTTTTTTTCTGAATTGTCCAGCAAAATGCTTTGAATTCTTGAAGACAATCTTATGAATCTCTTTTATTAATTCTATAGAAATATGCTCTTTGGTCTTTCTTATAAATCTAATAGCTTCATCAACTCCATATGCTTCTGCAATATCCTCTTTCGATTTGTCCGGCCATTTGTCATGTTCCAAAATGTTAAAGACTTCTTTTTGATTTAGTTTGCTTCCTTCAATAGCATTTGTATTATATGAAAACAACTTAGAAAACTTTTTCCAGTCTCCTTCGGATAAGTGAAAAATCTTTAAGGGTATATCTGATTCAATTCTTTTGATTGATTCTATTTCTTCCTTAGAAAGTTCAATCTTTAATGGGTCTTGGATTATTTTATATTTGTGTATCTCTTCTAGAATAAGTTTTTCAGCAATTGCAATCCTTTCTTTTAATTTTTCTTCGCTTAGGTCAGTTCCAAGATATTTTCTGAATTTGTGAACTCTTGAACCTTCACGATAAGAATGAGCAAGATAGTATTTTATTCTACTTCCTGCTTTTCTTTTTTCAATATTCATAAATATATAGGGGTGACTACAATATTTAAATATTTCTATTTGGGTGTCTACAAACAACAAAAAATGTAGTCACCTGTTGTTACTTATATACTTCCTCTCGACAAGATTTATAAATCATGCCCATCACACACAACAGCGATGGAAAATATGATCAATTTAATGGGTTTAAAGAAGATAAACAGATTCTCACTAAAGTTCCACACTAGCCCCTTGTTCCAGCTAAGCTGGGTCGGGGCGCTTATAGAATTGAAGAATTGAAAATTCTATTTCTACCTTAGAAAAAATTAACTATTTACAGAATCTCCAGTTCTGCTAGGTCGGGTGTGTTTTTAGTTTTATTTATATTTTTAAACCCTTTTTACTTTATTAAAACATGAGAGTCAGACATAGTTTTTCTTCAAGACACACAGGAAAATTGCAGAATATAAGAAAGCAAAAAGGAAAATATCCTTTAATTGCAAAAAAGATAATTGAAAATTCTGATATTATACTGGAGATTCTTGATGCGCGATTTCCTCAGGAAACAAGAAATATCCAATTTGAAGAGGAAATAAAACAAAAAGGCAAAAAAATAATCTATGTTCTCAACAAATCAGATTTAATAATCAATAAAAAACCAGATATTCTAAAAGAATTATTTCCTTATGCTCTCGTTTCTGTTACATCCAGAAAAGGAATAAAAGATTTGAGAAATAAAATAAAAATTGAGGCAAAAAAGATAAGCAGAGAAAAAGAAAAAGATTTCAATGAAAGAGTAATTGTCGGAATAATAGGATATCCGAATACAGGAAAAAGCTCTCTGATTAATTCCCTGATTGGAAGAAGTTCAGCTGGTGTTGGGAGTGATGCCGGTTTTACAAAAAATCTGCAAAAAATAAAATTATCAGAAAACATTGTCCTGATTGATTCTCCTGGAATAATTCCGGAAAAAGAATATTCCAGCATTAATTCTGAGAAAATATCCCGGCACACAAAACTTGGAGCAAGAAGTTATAGCCAGGTAAAAGAACCTGAAATAGTTATTGCAGATCTTATGAAAGAATATTCAGAGGCATTAGAAAATTTCTATAAAATAGATGCAGAAGGAGATTCTGAAAAGTTAATTGAAGAATTAGGAAAAAGAAAAGGATTTAGAAAAAAGGGCGGGGAAATTGATGAAGACAAAACCTCAAGATTAATTATTAGGGACTGGCAAAGCGGTAGAATCAGAATTTAAACTAAAACTATATTCAAAAGATTCATAACAAGGGCATTTTTTATTATTATCCGGGTCATATTTGCAATTCTTGCATTCCCCATTAAGTACGCTCTTTCCAGGAAAATTTCCCAGGGGAGGATTAATCTGCCTTAAGCACCTCTCTATTGTAGGCATAAGATGACTAAGGACTATTCCCTTTTAAAGATTATCACAATTGAGAATATTGAATCTATTTAATATTTTTAATAAATTCATTAACATAAATCATGTCAGAATCATTTATTATGACAGCATCCCATCCGGATTTATAATTCTCCAGATTTTTTTCTATTCCCCTTAATGATAATTTTAGAAAAATATTTTTGAATGATGCCATATCAAAGTTCAAAAATCAAACAGCTTTAGCTACATATCTAAATTCTAAAATAAAGGAAAGAAAAATAGTAAGAGAGAATATCAAGGGATGGTTAAAAGGAAAACATCATTATGGATGGGACATCCTAATACCTTTAGATGTTATAAAAGAGTTGTGTATTATTAACTCTCAAGATATTAGTAAAGTTTTAGATAATGCTATAAAATTTAATCCCCCATGGGAAGATCCAAAAAAGAAAAAAGATCTAATCAAAAGCTCAAAAAAGTATAAAATTATTAAAATAAATAACCAAAATTATTTAGATTTAGCTTCAATATTACCAAAAACAACATTAAAATCAATAAGATCACATAAAGAATTGCCATTATTTGCAGATATATCTACAGATAAAATAACCTTATGGTCAGAAGCTAACTGGAAAAGGTCTTCAATACAAATAAAAAGATATATTCAATTGAATGGTATTTTCTTTGTTGGTTCAGCAGTATATGCATCAGAAGGGACAACTAAAACAGAAAAATACAATGATTCAATTTCAATAGGAAATACAGAACCTTCAATAATTAACTTGTTCTTTAGATGGATAGATTCATATTTAGAGAATTATCATTTCAATGTTAAATTAGAATTTAATATAAAAGGACATAATCAAGAAGAATCATTAAATTTTTGGAGATCAAATGTTCAATTTATTAAAAACTCCAAAATTATTCAAAGCGAAAAACAAGATTATGGTAGCAGATTAATTCATAATAGAGGATCACTTAACATAAAAATATCAAATACCGTTTTAAAAGCATTTGTTATAAAACTAATAGAAGTATCAAAAAGAATTACATTATCTAAAAAAAAGTATTCTATAGAGTATCTAAAAGGATTACTCGCCTCTGAAGGGTCTGTATCAAGACCCATCTTAAAAGAGGTTACAATAGGTTGCATTATTGGAAAAGAAAGAAAATTTATTAAAAAATTGATAAAAAATATAAACTTAAGATTTAATGAGGGAAAGAATCAAATAACAATAACTAACTGGAATAGTTTTCTATTTTTGTACAAGAACAATGTTTTTGAAATACCTCAAATAAATAATATATCCAAAAAAGAGGTTTTTTATATTGGATTCAAGAACCACCAAACAACAAAAAGAATATTAAAACTCAAAAGATTCAAGGATAAAGAATTTACAGCTAAAGATTGGCAAAAAGAATTTAATCTCAAAAATTATATTTCTGCACATAAATTCCTTAAAAGTATTGTAGAAGAAAGACTATTATTAATTAGATTTAGTGGACAAATTAAATATTATCAAATTAATCCTAAAAAATTAGAATCCTTAGATACAATTTGGAGTTTAGAAGATTTATAGCTCTTTTATCATATAGTTATTCTGATTGTCTATATGATAGCCAAGTTTAGAAGAATAATACTCCCTCACTCCAACTCCTGAAATAACCTTAACCTCTTTGCATTTCTTCTTTTTTGCAATATTCTCTGCTTCATTCATCAGCCATTTTCCAATGCCTTTATGCTGGGAAATTTCTCCTTTTTCTCCTAAATCCAGAGATTTTCCATAAACGTGCAATTCCCTTATAATTGCATTTTTCCCATTAAAAATCCTCAACCTAAGCAATCCAAAAAGAATATTTCTTTTATTTACAACTTCAAGAAAATATTCTTTTCCATTTGAAGCAGAATATTCCATTATTTTTAGTTTTAGCTCAGAATTATCTGAATTATTAAAACCAATTTCCCTCATTTGACCACGCTTGGGCAGATAGCTGAGATTGAATCCAATCTCCCTTATTCTTATTTCTTTTACTTCAATACCCTGTTTTCTCAATATATCCTCAACATCCTTCCTAATATCAAGTTTCATTGGATTTATCAGCATTTTTTCCTTTGGAATCTCCCTCATAATCCTCATAATCCTACAATATTCAGGAATTAAAGGAATCATTTTCATTAGCAGACTCTGCATTTGCCCTGTAGTATAAGGTTCATAATTTATTTTCTTATACATCAAAGCTAAAGGAGAACTTTCAACAATCTGGCAGGGATAAATTTTCAATTGATCTGGCCTGAATCTCTCATCTTCAAACAGAATCTTAAATAATTTCAAATCTTTATCGGGATTACTATAAGGCAAACCAGGCATAAAATGATAACCTACTTTAAATCCTGCATTTTTTAATCTTTCAGTTGCCTCAACAACATCCTTGACTTTATGCCCTCTGTTTATTTTCTTGTAAATTTCATCATCAGGCAATTGAATCCCTATTTCAACTCTTGTGCATCCAAATTCAAGCATTCTTTTAATTTCCTCAGAAGAACAATTATCAGGTCTGTTTTCAATGCACATTGCAACACATCTGTGCTTTGCTTTTTCATTTATTTTCTTTGCTTTATTTAAGTTTTTTGAATCTTTCTCATTTAAAGCATCAAAGCATTTTTTTATAAAATCATGCTGATAATCAACTTCATACTGCAAAAAAGTCCCTCCCAAGACTATTAACTCAATTTTATCTGTGGGATGCCCCATTTTCTTTAATACATCAAGTCTTTTTTTAACCTGGATATAAGGGTCAAAATTCAAAGCCAGAGCCCTCATTATTGCAGGACTTTTATCTGTATAACTCTGGGGAACAAAATCTCCTCCAGGGCAATATATGCAGGTTCCATGGTTGCATTTTCTTGGTTTTAGGACAACTGTCAAAGGAGTAACCCCTGAAGAGCTTCTTACAGGTTTTTTTGGTTTTTCTTTTGAATAAGTATTTCCTGAATTGAACATAATCTACTCATTACAAGAACCCTTTTAAAAATAACCTATCTCTTTTTATTTTTAACTTTGACTACAAAATAATATATTAAAGCACCTATAATCCCTGTAAAAATAATTACAAGAACCCAGACAATCTTGTCATAAGCTTCTTTATATTTTCTTTTTATGCAATCAATAAGCATTGAAATCCAAAATACAAAAATGAGAATAGCTAAAACAATTGCAACAAATCCTAAAAATAGAATAAAAGCCAATCCAGAACCAAAAATACCATTAAAACCCTCAACTACTACCATAGATTGGTTAATTGATTTAAGCTTAAAAATCTTACGTTCCCTTCAAATAACATATATTCTGAATACCGAAAATGCTTATAAAATCTTTCATAGTTTAATTTGATATGAAAATAGGAATTATAGGTGGTTCCGGGCTCGAAAATCTGGATATTCTTGAAAATAAAACTTCAAAAGAAATTGAAACCCCTTTTGGAAAACCCTCTTCTCCATTAATAACAGGAAAAATAAACAACATTGATGTAATAATAATAGCAAGACATGGGATAAAACATGAAATTCCGCCTACACAGGTAAATAATCGTGCAAATGTTTTTGCATTAAAATCAGAAGGTTGTAAATATATTCTCTCAACAACAGCAGTGGGGTCATTAAAAGAGGAAATAAAAAGAGGGGATTTTATAATCTTAGACCAATTCATAGACCTTACAAAACAAAGAAAACTCTCTTTTTTTGATAAATTTGAATTTGGACCAATCCACACTCCAATGGCAAATCCCTTTTCAGAAACTTTAAGAAATAAATTAATTGAAAGCTGTAAAGAACTTAAATTTCCTTTTCATAAAAAAGGAACAGTAATAACAATTGAGGGGCCAAGATTTTCAACTAAAGCCGAAAGCAATTTATTCAGGCAATGGGGAGACATAATAAACATGTCAACTGCACCCGAATGCATTCTTGCAAATGAAGCAGAAATTGAATATGCAACAATAGCAATGTCAACAGATTATGACTGCTGGAAACAAGATGAAATTCCTGTTACATGGGATATAATAAAACTTATTATGAAAGAAAATGCAAAAAAAGTAAAAGATATCTTATTAAAAACAATTGATTCTTTTTCAAGAGAGCAGGAAATTCTTAAATTAAAAGACAAAATAAGAACAGTTCCTGATTTCCCAAAACAGGGCATCAAATTCAGGGATATAACCCCCTTACTGCAGGATAAAGAAAGCCTGAAAAAACTAACAGACTTGTTTTATGAAAAATACAAAGACATTCAGATAGATATCATAGCCGGAATTGAATCAAGAGGATTTATTATTGCCGGGATTTTAGCTGATAAATTGCAGACAGGACTTGCATTAATAAGAAAACCAGGAAAACTTCCTTATGAAACCCTGAAGCAGGAATATTTTCTTGAATATGGGACAGATTCAGTTGAGATTCACAAAGATGCAATAAAGCCAGGGCAAAAAGTCCTTCTTGTGGATGATTTGCTTGCAACAGGAGGAACAGCCCTTGCTTCCTGCACATTAATTGAATTGCTAAAAGGAGATGTTGTGGAATGTGCTTTTGCAATAGAACTTCCTGAATTAAGAGGAAAAGATAAATTATCCAGATGGTCTGTTTTCTCTGTTATGAAATTTGAAGGGGAATGAGTTAGTATTTACTTAAAAGTAATTACAAATGGAAAGGCTTATATATTAGCTAACTCTCAATAATTAATGGTAGAAGAAAGCAAATTCAAATGTCCTTTATGTGATTCTTCTATTAGCAAATCAAAGTATTATGAAGTGGTTAGAATTTCTGAAGCAAATTTAAAAAAAGAAGAGGAACTTAAAAAACAACTTTTAACTGCAAAACAAGATAAAGACAAATTAGAATTAGAAAGAAAGAAATTAGCTAAAGAACAAACGGAATTAAAGAAAAAATTTGAAATAGAATTTGAAAAACAAAAATCTATATGGATAAAAAAAGCACAGGAAGATGCTAATAAATTAGCAAGAAAAGATTTAGAAAGATTAACTAAAGAAAATGTTGAACTCCTTAAAAAACATAAACAAGAAGTTATTTTAGCTAAAAAACAAGCATTAGACGAAGGTATGGAAAAACAAAAAAAGAAATTTGAAACAACTAATAAAATGTTAGAACAAAAAGTAAAGGAATTAGGATTAAAAGATGAAAGGATTAAAGAATTACAAAAACAGTTAAAAGAAGGGAAAACTCCACAAGATGCGGGTCATGATTTTGAAAATGAATTAGTTAAAGAATTACAAAATAAATTCCCTCAAGATAGAATTGAACATCATGGTAAAGGAGGAGATATTCATCACTATATTATATGTGAAAAGAAAGAAATCGCTCTTATTGTATATGAATGTAAGAAAACAGAGAAATTTAGTAAAGATTATATTACTCAAATAAAAAATGATGTAATTAAGAATGAAGCAACTTATGGGATTTTGGTAACTTTTGCATGTGATAATAAGCATCCACATTTTTGGGTAGAAAATGACATTTTAATTATTCATCCTTATGGTGCTCCATACTTAGCTGAAGTTTTAAGAAAAAGTTTAATTCAGCTTTATTCTATTAAATTAAGTGATAGGGAATTAGATGAGAGAGCAAAAAAGTTATTAGGATACATTAAAAGTAATAAGTTTAGAAATTCAATTAAAGATAATATTATTCGTACAAAAGAATTAAATGAATTATTAGAAAGAGAAATGAAATTTCATACAATTCTTTGGGGGAAAAGACAAAATCATTATAGTGTAATAGCCAAACAATCTAAAGAAATAGAGGATGATTCTAAACAAATTGTCGGAGAAAATTTAGGGGAAGAAAGTTTAGAAAAACCTTGATAGTAAAAGATTTTACTATTAATCTTAA
>CAZIZL010000027.1:0-4354 GCA_964543665.1 Candidatus Woesearchaeota archaeon
TATGTTAAAAGAATCAAAAGCAATTTTAAATAAAGATTTAATTTCTGAATATATAAATTCCCCTTTGACAAAAAAGAATCTTGGATGGCATATTGAAACAACAAAATCTGCTATGAAAGTGAATAAATCTTCTATCTCTCTTTCCAAAGAAATAGGGGAGGATTGTGGATATGATGTTATTTACTCCTTAATTTTGAGATTAAGAGAGACATATATTGTTGATTGCCTGATTAAAAATAAAATTTGGAGAAATAATGAATTTATTGCATTAATAAAAAAGTTACTGGGATCCTCTGAGGCCTATACAAGTTACAGGAACATAAAAAGAAATAAGGGTAATAAGGAGTTTTTATCTGTTGGAGATGCTGAAAAAATTATCAATTACGTTTTAAATAGAATTAAAAAACAGGAACAATGGTTAACAAAAAAAGAATAAAAAAAGGAATTGAAAGTTTAAATAAAAGGAAAGAAGAGCATGAAGAAAAAATAAGAGATTATTCCGGCAGAAATGATACTCTAGTTGATTACTGGAAGGGAGAGATAGAAAGATTTGAAAAAAAGATTAAGGAGAGGATAGATAAATTGAAAAGAAAAATTTGATTCTCCAAACATTTATTAATTAATTTTAATTGTTTTTAATGAGGTGAAAATATGCCAGCAGACAGAAAACCAAATGTAGATGATATTCTGAGGAAATACAGCAGCAAACTTGAGGGCCAGATAAGAACAACTGATTTGAATATTGCCAAAGATAGCAAATCCTATTTAAAATTCAAGGAAGAAAGGGCAAGGGAATTAACTAATTTTGAAAGATGGTGTTCAACTCTTGGAAACTTCATAAAAATAAAAGTTTCTAAAAAAGATGAGGAAAGAGTAAAAAAGCAAATAGAAATAGCACATCTTGATATTGAACCATGGCAGGCTTTATCCCTGAGTGTCATGATCTTTCTCTGTGTTTTCTTTTTAGGCATAATAATTTCTGTTGCAGTTGTCCTCATAAATGAAGGAGAACTTTCCTCTTTTCCCTCTTTATTTTTTGTTCTTTCAATTATTGTTGCGACTTTTTTGTTTTATTATGTGAATAATTATCCTGCAAGACTTGCCAATAAATGGAGATTAAAGGCCTCAAGCCAGATGGTTCCTGCAATATTGTATGTTGTGGTTTACATGAGACACACCCCAAATCTGGAAAAGGCAATTGCTTTTGCATCAGAACATCTGCAGTATCCTCTTGCACTTGATTTTAAAAAAGTATTTTATAATGTTGCAATAGGAAAGTTTTCAACTATAAAAGAGAGCCTGGATAATTATCTTGAAAATTGGAGGGATTATTCAGTAGAGTTTATTGAAGCCTTTCATTTAATTGAAAGCAGCTTGTTTGAGCCGAGCAATACAAGAAGAATAGCAACTCTTGAAAAATCTCTGCAGATTATTCTTGACGGAGTTTATGACAAAATGCTCAAATTTACCCATGATGTAAGGGCTCCTTTAACCAATATTTATATGCTTGCTATTATGCTTCCTATTTTGGGAATTGCATTAATCCCTCTTGCTTCTGCAATGGTTGGAGGAATGATAAAATGGGTGCATATTCTTATTCTTTACAACCTAATAATTCCGTTTATTGCCTTTTTTATGATTGATAAAATCATGCTATTAAGACCAGGAGGATATGGTGAAACTTCTTATTTGGAGAAAAATCCCCTTTATCCCCAGTATAAATCCAATGGCCCGTATTTTGCAGCATTTCTTATATGCCTTCCTTTTTTTATTTTAGGTTTATTGCCTTTGATTTTTCAGTTTACTCCAATCCCTCAGATGGTTGGTTTGCAGAGTGATTATACTTTTGGGCAGTTGGGGCTTGGATTTGAAGGTCTTTCTGAAATGAAAATATTTGATTTCAAATCAACTTCAGCAGGAATAAGAGGACCTTTTGGACCAGGAGCCCTATTTTTAAGTTTATTTTTTCCTCTTGGTATTGCTTTATTTTTTTCAATTACATATAAGGATAAGACAATTAATTTAATAGATGAGAGAAACAAAACAAAGCAATTGGAAAATGAATTCAATAATTCTTTATTCCAGCTTGGAAACAGATTAGGAAACGGAGTTCCTCCTGAACTTGTATTTGGGAAGATTGCAGAATCTTCAAAAGGACTTGTTTCCGGAGAATTTTTCAAAAGAGTGAATTACAATATTCAGCAAATGGGAATGAGTGTTGAAAAAGCAATTTTTGATTCCAGAAGAGGAACTATTCTTTATTATCCTTCTGATTTAATTGCAACAAGCATGAGAGTTCTTATAGAATCTTCTAAAAAAGGATTGAGTATTGCAGCAATCAGCTTAATGAGTATTTCTGAATATATAAAAAACATACAAAAAATAACTTTAAGGCTGAAAGACATGCTTGCTGAAATAATTTCTGAAATGAAGAGCAATATGACTTTTTTAGCACCTTTGCTTTCAGGAATTGTCATTGCTCTTGCCTTGATGATAACTTCTATTTTGAATAAGATGGATTTGGCTGTTATGGCTGGAAATGATTTGTCGGGTTTAGGAAACATCGAGAATATTCTTAATATTTTCCAGTTATCAGAAATGGTTCCTCCTTATTTTCTCCAAATTTCAATTGGAATTTATCTTATTCAGATAATTTTCATTTTAACAGGAACATTAGTTACAATTGATTCAGGGGAAGACAGATTAGAGAGAACAAGCAAGATAGGAATGAACCTGAAAAAAGGAATGATGTTTTATTTTTTCACTGCATTAATTGCATCTCTTGCATTGTTTGTTTTAACAACAATTGTTCTTGGAAATTTGGTTTAGAGTAAGTTTTATTAATCCTTTTTATTTATTTAATTAATGACAAAAAGAGGGGATAGTAAAGGAATTGTAATGGATTATCTTCCGTGGCTGATAATAGGGCTTTTAGTTCTTGCAGTTGTTATGGTTTCAATATTTTTTCTGAAAGAGAAAGGAATTTCCATTATAGATTCAATTAAAAATATTTTCAGGAGGAATTAAATGGAATTTACAATAGGAAATGTAATCAAGATGATTTTAGCTATTCTTGTTATTGCTGCAATCGCATATGCCTTATATCATTTTTTTGGGGACTATGTTTTAGATTCATTTAAAAATATTGGAGTAGATACTTCTGTAGAGATTATTTTAGGATTGTTAATATGAATAGAAAGGGTTTTTTTTTGGGTGAAGAAACTTTGAAAATAATAGTTGCTGTTATTTGCATTTTATTCCTTGTATTCTTTTTAGCTGCATTATATAATTCAAAAACAGGGGGGGATAAGATTAAAGAAGCAAAAGATAGCCTGGATAGGGCAGGAGAGATCATAGTTTCATTAGATGAAGGAGAAATGCAGAATCAGGATATACCAAATCCAAATGGATGGCATCTTTACAGTTTCACAGAAGAGGAAAAACCAAATTTATGTTTAGGGGAGAATTGCCTCTGCATTTGTGCGAGTTCTTTAATTGAATCCTTAAAGTCCCAGACAAGCAAGTGCGATGAGAAGGGAAGTTGTTTAGTTGTTTCAAATTTAGGAAGTCCTGGTTTAAATATTAAAATTAATGGTCCAAATGATCTGACATTTATAGGAATTAAAAAACAAAATGGAAATATCCTTATAGGAGAGTTAAATTGAATTTTGATAATTTAATAAAATATATAATCTGGATAGTTTTTTTAGGATTAGCACTTTTTGGGCTGTATTTTATGTTAAATAAGGCAGGGATACTATAATGAGAAAAAGAGCAAATATTAAATTTGTTACTTTCCATTTTACAAATAAAATGAAAAAAGCAGAATTAACAACACAGCAGATAGTTCTTTTGATTATCTTATTAGTAAGTTTTATAGTTATTCTGTTTTTACTGTTTAGATTAAACTTAGGAAAAGAATCCGATAGTGAGATTTGCCATAATTCTGTTGTAATAAAAGGAACTGCAGCAATTCCAGCAGATGCAACACCATTAAAATGCTCAAGGACTTATGTCTGCATAACAAAAGACAATACTTGCGAGGGAATGACAAAACCAGAAATTAAAAAAGTAAAAACAGAAGAAGAAATCTATGAAGTTCTTGCAAGTGAGATGAGTGACTGCTGGTGGATGTTTGGAGAAGGGAAAGTAGATTATGTTGGAAAAGACTTAACTCCTCACTTTTATTGCTCTATTTGTTCACAGATATTGTTTGATGATAGTCTTGACGGCATAGAGGGTATAGAAGGGAAAATAAGCCAGGAGGAATTTTATTCATTTTTGGAAAATAAACCAACCAAGGAGGGAGAAACAACTTATTTATATTACTTAACAGGATTTTCTGATATGAATT
>CAZIZL010000027.1:4364-7794 GCA_964543665.1 Candidatus Woesearchaeota archaeon
TTAAATGAAGAAGATGCTGTTTTATCTGAATTTGAATTAAATAAACAATATTTTATTTTAACTGGAATTAATAGTGTAGTTGGAACCTGGAAATGGGCTGGAATTGGACTTATTGCAGGGGGATTGATTGCTGCTCCATTTACAGGAGGAGCTTCTTTTGGAATAAGTGCTCTTATTATGGGGGGGGTGGGAACTGCAGGAGGTGTTGGAGGATATTTTGTAGGAACAGCTGTTAAAGGAGAGGGAATCGATAATGACTTTCTTAAGCCGGTTATTGTAGAGGCAAATTCTGAAACCTTGGATAAATTTAATTGCAGGGATATACTTAACACTGCTTAGTTAATCACCTCTTTTTAAATTATTAAGTAATCAAATATTCCCTTTAATTATTCAGATTATTAATACCCTAGGATTAATTGAATACCCCCTGCAGGTTATGTTAAACTATAATTTTTATTTTATATTAAGAGTTAATTTTATTAATCTTGTTTTTGTTTTATTTTGATGTACAAAAAGGGGAATAAAAAAGGTGAGATTCTAACTGAGAATATTATTTTTATTATATTAAATTTAATATTTCTCAGTGCAGTTGTTTTATTTTTATTAAGACAGGGAAGCAGTGCAAGTGTTCTTGAGCAAACTTATGCAAAAGAAATTGCAATGATAGCAGATTCTGCAAAACCAATTATGATTATTAAAATTGACATGGAAAAGGGGAAAAAAATTACTGAGAAAAATAAGCTGGATTTTGGAGAGGTTGTGAATGTTGAAGGGAATGTGGTAAGTGTTAAACTGGATGAAGGCAGAGGATATGAATATGCTTTTTTTAATGATGTGGATATTGAAGTTTATGCTGAAAGAGATGATAAAAATGAATATACTGGAATGTATATTTTAACAATAAATTAAAATGAATAAAAATAAAAACTTCTTAATGTTTAATCTTTTGAAAAAAGACCAGAGAGGAACAGATAAAATCCTGTCCATGTACTGGTTTGCAATACTGGTTATTATAGCTGGAGGAGTTTTTGCAATGGTTTACAATTTTTATGGTGCTCCTTATGATATAAGAGAGAGTGAATCCTCTTTGCTTGCGAATAGGATTGCAGACTGTGTTTCACAAAATGGAAAAATAAATCCTGATTTTTTTTCTGAGGGGAATTTTAATTCTGAAATAGAAAAAAATATACTTGAGGAATGCACTCTTAATTTTAATGTTGAAAAGGGATATCAGAATGTTCCACAATATTTTTTTGAAATAGAATTTTATAAGCCCGAAGATTTATCAGCAGGAGTTTTTAGCATCTCTGAAGGAAATTTAAACTGGAAAACAGATTGCCTTATTAAAAAAGAAAACAACAAAGAATATGAAAGAACTGTAAAATGCACTGAAAGAAGACTTTATGCCCTGGACAGCGGAAATAATCAATATTTAATTAAAATTTTATCTGGAGTAGGAAAATCAGAGAAAAATGTTAAGAACTAATAAAGGGCAAATAGGAGAATCAATAAACTGGGTGGTTGCAACAATAATTATTATTGTAGTTTTGCTGATTTTTATTTATGTTTCAATTGCATTAGGGAAAACTAAATCTCTTGATACTGGGGTGAAGGATAATTCAGAGGCTTCTTCCATTGATTTAATAAAGACAAAGACAGAAATTGCATTTTCTTTAAAAGATACTAATAAAAATAAAATTGAAGAATGGATTGCCTTGGAAAATGAAAATGAATAAAAATGGGGATTTGCCAGTGACTATCCTTGTAATAGGGGTTTTTGCAGTATGCACTCTTGCTTTGCTTAGTTTTTTTTATTCTTCATATATATTGAGCAAATCTCTTGAAGGAACAGAGTTAATAGAAGAAGTAAATGCAAGAGTAGAGGCTGGAAAATTAGATACATTATATCTGGATTTAAAGGAAAATAAACTGGATGTAGGAATCGATGAAAAGGGATTTCATCTTTTTAAAGAGAAAATAGTGTTCTCAGTGGAATATAATCCTTAACTTTTTATATTAATTATAAGGAGAGGTATTGTCATAAATAAAATTTTATAAGATTGTTCAACTTAATGCCTAATAATGATAATCTTATTTTTAAAAAGAGGTGATAATTTCCCTGTTAATAGTTTAATTAAATCTTTATAATGCAAAAGAAAACATTTTTAAATAAGATTAGATTATTTAATTCAACAGATACTCAAAAGAGGAAAAATGAAAAACAAATCAGGACAAGGTATGAGCACAAGCACAATTATTCTGCTTATTCTTGGATTAGTCATTCTCGTTGTTTTGGTTTTGGGATTTACTCTTGGATGGAACAAGATTGCTCCCTGGATACAGACAAGTAATTTAGGTACAATAGAAACATCATGCGGAACTGCATGTTCTCTTGGAAGCCAATATGATTTTTGCAGTGTAAAAAGAGATATTAAAGACGGAATAAATGATAAATTTCAGGCAACATGCCAGGAACTTACTACAACCCCTGAATTGGTTTCAAGAGGATATGGTATAGAAGCATGTCCTGATTTATGTCCTGCACCTGCACAATAAGAATAAATGAAATTTTAAATCTAAAATGTCTTCTGATTATACTTCTGGCTCTGAAAAAAGAAATAAAGGAAAAGATAAAAAAAGGAACAAAAAAAAGCACCCCTATAAAAAAGGAGGGAAGTTTAGAAGTTTTGAGATTAAAGCATAATTTATAGGAGGAATTGTTAATCCTAACTTATATTATTAAATTATTACAATAAACCTTATACTTCTATAGCATTAAATGATATTAATAAACTGTCTTTGCAAATAACCCTTTTAATTAATTTTATAAACATATTATGACAATCTTGTTAATGGATACTGGGGCGATATTTTTAATTGCACTTGGATTAATCTGGATTGTATTTGCTGTTATTCAGGATTTGAAAAAAAGAGAAATAGCAAACTGGCTTAATTTTTCCTTAATAATATTTGCACTGGGATTCAGGTTTTTTTATTCTCTCTTTTCCAGGGGGGATTTTGTTTTTCTTTATCAGGGATTGATTGGATTTGCAATATTCTTTATTTTAGGGAATATGCTTTATTATGGGAAAGTTTTTGCAGGTGGGGATGCAAAATTAATGATTGCTCTTGGAGCTGTTCTTCCTGTTTCTGAGAGCCTGTATGGTAACCTTAATTATTTTGCCTTGTTTTTTATTGTTTTTTTAATTGCAGGGGCTCTTTATGGGCTGATATTCAGCCTTGTGCTTGGAATAAGGAACAGGGAGAATTTTAAAAAAGAATTTGCAAGACAATTCAGAAAAAACAAAAAATTATTTTATTTTTCATTTATTATAGGGGGGCTTTTAATAGCACTCGCTTTTATGATGGAAGCAATTCTTTTTTATCTGGAACTTTTCCATTGAATTTATTTATAATTTCATTTGAGACA
>CAZIZL010000027.1:7804-8262 GCA_964543665.1 Candidatus Woesearchaeota archaeon
AGCAATTCTTTTTTATCTGGCTTTGCTTGTGTTCATTTCTCCGTATATTTATTTCTTTGCAAAAGCAATTGATGAAGCATGCATGATAAAATTGGTTCCTGTAAAAAAGTTGACAGAAGGGGACTGGATTTATAAGGATATTAAAGTCGGGAAAAGAATTATCAAGGCAAAATGGGAAGGCCTTAGCAAAGAAGAAATAATTTTATTAAAAAAAAGATACAAAAAAGTTTTAATCAGGCAGGGTATTCCTTTCAGCCCTGTTTTTTTAATCAGTTATCTCGCTCTGATATATTTATTCTTAAGGAAAGTTCTTTAATCAATTTTAAAAACCCTTTTTACATAACTTTATTTATGAATAAATGGAGGTTGAATAATCGTGGTTTATCCACGATTGTTGCGACATTATTAATACTTCTTCTTGTAATGGTTGCTGTTGGAATTATCTGGGTTGTTGTGAG
>CAZIZL010000028.1:0-8164 GCA_964543665.1 Candidatus Woesearchaeota archaeon
TATATAGAAAAAATTAGACAATGGGCAAATCAGCCAGAGATAAAATTAAAACTATCTGAAAATGCAAAAAAACAATGGGAAAATAAAAATTATAAAAATTTTATGAGAGATAAATTTATTGAGTTTTATAATTCTAATGAAGGATATAGAGAGCACAATAATAAATTACTTAATAAAAATCAAAAAGAATATTGGCAAAACTCTGAAAATAGAAAGAAAGCATCAGAAAAAGTTAAAAAATTCTTTGAAGAGAACCCGGATGCTAAAAAATATTTGTCTGATTCAGCAAAAGAACAGTGGAAAGATGAAGCCTTAATTATATGGAGAAGACAAAAAACCAGTGAACAATGGACCCCAGAATTTAGAGAAAAAAGAAAAGAAGCTTATGATAAAACTTATTATAAAAATACAATGATTTTAATGAAAAGAATTCTGGAAAAAGAGGGGAGTCTAAATAAGTTTGATGAAATTAGAATTAAAGATAATAACAAAAACATTTTAAGTCTGAATACTTTTTGCAATAGATTCTTTAAAGATAATTATGGAAATATGCTTGAAAGCGTGAGAAATTATAATCACAAAATTAAAAAAATAGAATTCTTATCCGAAAAAAGAGATGTTTATGATTTAGAAGTTCCTAAAACCCATAATTTTGCTTTAGCTTCAGGAATTTTTGTACATAACAGTGCAAAAATGGCAAGGAATAAAGAAATACAGGCTATACTTCCTCTTAAAGGTAAAATTCTTAATGTTGAAAAGGCAAATCCATCAAAAGCTCTTTCAAGCGAAGAAATTACAAATATGATTACTGTAATAGGAACAGGGATAGGGGAGCAATTTGATTCAGCAAGATTGAGATATGGAAAAATAATAATAATGACTGATGCAGATGTTGATGGAGAGCACATTAAAACCCTTTTACTGACTTTTTTCTTTAGATTCATGCCTCAGCTTATAGAAAATGGAAATGTTTATGCTGCTATGCCCCCTTTATACAGAATAAGGAAAGGGCAAAAAGATATCTATGTTTATAGCGATGCAGAATTAAAAAAAGCAACAAATGAATTAGGAGTTAATGAAGGAGGAATTACAAGATTCAAGGGATTGGGGGAAATGAGTGCAACACAATTATGGGACACGACAATGAATCCAAACTCAAGAAAAATAAAAAAGATTTACATTGAAGATGCAATAGAAGCAGATAAGGTATTTTCAATGTTAATGGGGGATGATGTTCAGGCAAGAAAAGAATTTATTGAGGAAAATGCAAAGGAGGCGAACCTCGACATATGAACTGTCTCAGTTCTTTCCTGCGTTTGTCAGGAAAACAACCAGAGGAGGCTAATTTAGATATTTAAAATGGCAAAATCAAAATTATCAACACCAGACTGGATAATTGAAGGATATGATTCACCAGAAGAATACGCAAAGGCAAAGGGAAAACCCCAAAAGAAAAAAGAGGGCAAAGTTTTCAAAGTCAAAGAGTGCCCAAAATGTGGGAGTGATGATGTTGGAGTTGTTCTTAGCGGAAGTGATTCTGAAGAAGGTGGGGGGAATGAATGGGAATGCAGAAAATGCAAATGGAATGGGGAAAATATTAAAGAAAAAGGATTAACAGAAGGGGAATTCATGAGATATTTAGATGATAAAGGAGAGCCAGTAGAATAAAATGCCAATAGAATTTGAATATACAGGGGACGATGATATTGAAGAAGATAGTGAAAAAGAAGAAATGCAGGAAGTTGAAGAGATTGAATTCTCAATAACAGATGATGAAATAAATGAATGGATAAATGAATTAACAAGATTAAAAGAAGAAAAAGAACCAATAAATCTCCAGATTGATGAAGAATTATTTTTAAAAATAAATTTTGAGGAGGAAGAAATATAAAATGACACCCAATATTGATCCAAAAATTGTTGAAGAAGAAAAAAAAGGAATAATTCATACAGAAGTTTCTGAAGAAATGAAAAAATCCTATCTGGATTATGCAATGAGTGTTATTGTTTCCCGTGCAATTCCTGCAATTGAAGATGGATTAAAGCCAGTTCAGAGAAGAATTTTATATTCTATGTATCAGCTTGGCCTTAAGCCAAATACTCCGACAAAAAAATCAGCAAGAATCGTCGGAGATGTTATTGGTAAATATCATCCTCACGGGGATACTGCTGTTTATGAAGCAATGGTAAGAATGGCTCAGAATTTTTCATTAAGGTATCCTCTTGTTTTTGGTCAAGGAAATTTCGGTAGCACAGATGCAGATCCACCCGCAGCCATGAGATATACAGAGGCACGATTAATGTCAATAACAAACGAGCTTCTTCAGGATCTTGAAAAAGAAACTGTAAAGTTTGTTCCTAATTATGACAGCTCCCTAAAAGAACCTGAATTGCTTCCTGGAAAACTTCCTGCCCTGATGCTTAATGGAGCAACAGGAATTGCAGTTGGAATGGCTACAAATATTCCTCCGCATAACCTGACAGAAGTATGTGATGCAATTATTTCCTATATTAAAAATCCAGATATAACTTTTGAAGAACTCTCTGAGATAATTACCGGACCTGATTTCCCAACAGGGGGGAGTGTTCAGGGAGACATGCTTGAACTTTACAAAACAGGAAGAGGAAGACTGGTTATGAGAGGGAAAACAACAACAGAAAATTTGAACAAAAGAGAAACAGTTGTGATAACAGAAATTCCCTACATGCTTAACAAATCACTTCTTGTGGAACAGATTGCAAAATTAATTCAGGATAAAAAAATAAAAGATATATCAGATTTAAGGGATGAATCCTCAAAAGGAAAAACAAGAATTGTAATTGAATTAAAAAAAGAAGCTAATTCAAAATATATAATCAATTCTCTCTATAAATATACCAGACTTCAGGATTCTTTTAATGTAAATTTTCTGGCTCTTGCATCAGGACAGCCAAAAGTAATGAATCTTAAGGAAGTTCTTGAATATTACATAAGGCACAGAAAGACAATAATAACTAACAGGACAAAATTTGAATTAAAAAAAGCAAAAGAAAGGCAGGAAATTGTTGAAGGATTGCTGATTGCACTAAAAGACATTGACGGAGTTATAAATCTCATTAAAAAATCAAAGACAGCTGCTGAAGCTTCTGAAGAATTAATTAAAAAATACAAATTAACAAAAAAACAGGCACTGGCTGTTCTTGATACCAGGCTTCAGCAATTAACTTCTCTGGAAGTTGATAAATTAAAAAAAGAAGCAGAAGAATTAAAAGTCAGGATTGAAGAATATGACAAAATACTCGGGGATATTAAAGAAGTTCTTAAGATAATTGCCAGGGAAGTTAATGAATTAAAGAAAAATTATGGAGATTCCAGAAAAACCCAGATTCTCAAAAGCATAAAAGAAATTCAGGAAAAGGATTTGGTTCAGGAAAAAGAAGTGGTTATTACAATCACAGATAAAGGGTATTGCAAAAGAATGGATGTTAAAGATTACAAAGAGCAAAACAGAGGGGGAAAAGGGGTTATTGGAAGCAATTTAGCAACAGGGGATTTTGTAAAGCAGCTCATTACCTGTTCAACTCATGATTATCTTTTATTTTTTACAAGCAGGGGAAGAGTTTTATGGTTAAAGGCGTATGATATTCCTGTTGCAGAGCGTTACAGCAAGGGGAAAGCACTTATCAATCTGCTTGGAGTAAAAGACGAGAAAATCACAAATGTAATTTCTGTGGAGAATTTTGAGGATAATCTATTTATGGCAACTAAGCGGGGAATTGTCAAAAAAATTTCCCTGAATAATTTCTCAAAACCAAGAGCTTCTGGAATAAGGGCTCTAAATCTTCCAAATGATAACTCTGATTTCTTAATCGGGGTGGAGCCTGTTAAAAAAAATCAGGAAGTTCTTTTGGCAACTAAAAAAGGAAAAGCAATAAGATTCAATTCAAATGACATAAGAGAAATGGGAAGAGCGAGTTATGGAGTTACCGGAATAAAACTAGACAAAGGAGATGAAGTCGTCAGTCTTGAAATCCTGGATACACACGCTATTTTAACAATTACAGAAAAAGGATATGGAAAAAGAACAGCTGTTCAAGATTACAGAAAAACAGCGCGTGCAGGAAAAGGAGTGATAAATCTGAAAATAACTGAGAAAACAGGGGATGTAGTAACAACAATTTCAGTTAATGACAAGGATGGAATAATTGTAACAACAGGAAAGGGAATTGTGATAAGAACTTCTCTGGACCACATAAGAGTAATGGGCAGAGCAGCACAGGGAGTCAGAATAGTGAAGCTCCAGGCAGGAGATTTTGTAACTGACCTAATAAGAGTTGTTGATGAGGAAAGTAATTAAGGCTTCAGACAAACCAAACATTTTTAAAGGAATTTTTTTTAATTAATTTATCCGATGAACTAAAGTGAGGATATTCTCTTTTTAGTTCTGACAATTAAATCAAACTAACAGAAAATGGATATTTATCAGATTGTTGAAAAAGCAAGAAAAACAGGGAAAGTAGAGAAAGGAACAAACGAAGTTACAAAAGCAATAGAAAGAGGAACAGCAAAGCTGGTTGTTTATGCAGCAGATGTTGAACCAAAAGAAATTATTCAGCACATCCCCATGCTATGCAAGGAAAAAGGAATACCCTGCAAAGAAGTTGAAAGCAGACAGAAACTTGGAATTGCAGTTGGAATTCAGGTGCCTTCTTCTTCAGTTGCTATTATTGAACCTGGCGATGCACAAAAAGATATTGCTGGTCTGAAAAAATAATTAAACTATTTTTAATAAAATGGCAAAACAACAACAGAAAAAACAACAGACTCAACAGCAAGGTTCTAAAGGAAGCGACAAGATTGTAACAGAGGAAGCAGTTCCTGCAGTTGTTGAGGAAATTCTGGGAAGAACAGGTTTCAGGGGAGAAATTACCCAGGTAAAATGCCTTATTCGGGCAGGAAGAGACAAGGGGCGTTCAATGAGAAGAAATGTAAAAGGACCAATAAGAGTTGGTGATATTTTAATGCTCAGAGAAACAGAAATTGAAGCTCGTAGAATTAAATCAAATATTACAAAGGGGTCATACAGCTAATGAGAACTATTAACGATAAAATTAATAATGAAAAATTCAATAAACTTGTTGAGATAATAAGCCTTTGTAATACTCATGTAATTGGCGGTATTCCCGCCAACCAATTATTAAACTTAAAAAAAAGACTTGAATCAAAAAAAGAACTCTCTGATTACACTTTTACATATAATAAACCATTAGAAAAGTGTAATATTTTGACTGCAACTAAAAATTATGGAGTGCCTTCAAATGCCTAAATGTATCTATTGCGGAAAGGATTATTCAGTTCATAAAGGACTGACTCTTGTTATGAAAGATGGAAAAATAAATCATTTGTGCTCTTCAAAATGCAGAAAAAATATGCTGATGAAAAGAAGGAAAGTTAGATGGATTTCAAAAAAGAAAAAAGAATAGTTAATGTATAAAAAATATCAGCCTTGTTTAATCTAACTTATAATATTGTTCAAATATTATCGTCCTATTATAAATCTCTCTGTTGATAATAATTCTATTTTTAAAAAGAGGTGATAAATTTAACAGGGAATTATAATAATTAAGCTGTGGGGAATAATTGTATAAATCTTATTAATACCTAACATCTCCGAAGAATATTTAAACAAAGATTTTTTATATTATTAATAAAAGATGGCAGAAAAAGAAGAAATATTTTCCAGCAAGATGAAGTATGAAGGGCTTTGGGACTTCAAGGAATTCTATAAATT
This sequence comes from Candidatus Woesearchaeota archaeon, assembly GCA_964543665.1. Lineage (GTDB taxonomy): Archaea > Nanobdellota > Nanobdellia > Pacearchaeales > GW2011-AR1 > MWBV01. The sequence goes on from CAZIZL010000028.1 coordinate 5,772, forward strand.
TTGTTATCAATGGCTTGTGGAGGAAATGCACCTGGATGTTATTGAAGATAAATACTCTGAAAAGATAACAGGGGATTCAAAAGGGATAAAAATTGAATGGACAGGAAAAAGAAAAGTAACTGATTATTTCCAATTCAGTGTAAGTGTCAAGTTTGAAATAATAGGTCTCATAAATGTCGAGATAACAAAAGATGGAAGAAAAGTGAAAATGAACAATGGACTTGTGGAAATGAAAGTCAAGGGAAGCTTAATAAGGGATTATGACGGGAAATTTGAAAAAACAGCATCAAGAAAATTCATGAGAAGCATATATGAAAAATGGATTATTCCCTCAAGAATAAACCAGTTTGAGGAAAAATTAGTCTCTGATTGCGATGAATATCTTGCCCAGGCAAAGGCCTTTTTGGATTTAGAGGGAAAAAGATAGAGGGAAATTATCAACCGAAATCCTTAAATATTACCTCCTTTTATTTTTTCTATGAAGAAAATAATTTTACTTTTTTTAATGCTTCTTTTAATACTTCCTGCAGTTTTATCCCTTAATCTTGAAATTGAAAAACAAAGCTCAAATGAAGTAATGATTCTTAAATTAAATGAGCCTGCTGTATTTGATCTTAAAATAACAAATAAAGGTCCTGGACAGGATATAATGTTTTACAGTTTTTTCAGCCCGGAAGTTTATCCAAAAGGAACAACTCATCTCGGAACAAGGGAAACTCAAAACATTGCTTTGCAGATTTATCCTCCTGAAAAAATAAAAACAGGAAGATATACTTTTGATTATTACATAAGGGGAAATGATGGCTCAGAAATCACACAGAATTTAATGGTGAATGTAATTGAGCTTGAAGAGGCATTTGAAATTGGTGCAGAAGAATTTGACCCTCAGTCAAGCACCTTAAAGATATATCTCCATAATAAAGTAAATTTTAATTTTAAAAACATTACTGTCCATTTCAATTCTGCTTTTTTTAATTTGGAAAAAGAGTTTTCCTTAAATCCAAATTCAAGACAGGATTTTATAATAAATCTCAATAAAGAGGATTTCAAGAAATTAATGGCAGGATATTATACTTTCAATGCAAACATAAAAGTAAAAGACTCTGAGGCAAACCTTGAGGGAACATTGAAATTTGTTGAAAAAGATATTCTTACAACAAACAAAAAAACATACGGATTTATAATAAACACAAATTTAATTGAAAAAACAAATGAAGGAAATGTTGTTGCAACATCAGAAACAGTAATAAAGAAAAGTGTAATATCAAGATTATTCACTCATTTCAGCCCAGAGCCAAATACAGTTGAAAGAGAAGGATTTAAAGTTTATTACACCTGGAATAATGAAATTGCTCCTGGAGAGGTCCTTAGAATAAATGTAAGAACAAACTGGCTTCTTCCTTTTGCACTGATTATTCTTATTGTATTGACTGTGATAGTTGTTAAAAAATCCTCAAGAAAAAATCTTGTCTTAAAGAAAAAAGTTTCATTTGTAAATGCCAAAGGAGGAGAATTTGCATTAAAAGTCTCACTTCTTGTAGAGGCAAAAAACTTTGTGGAAAGAGTGAGTGTGATTGATAAACTTCCTTATTTAACAAAGGTTCATGAAAGATTTGGAGGGGAAAGACCTTCAAGAATTGATGAAAAAAACAAAAAAGTGGAATGGAATTTTGAGAGATTGCAGGCTGGAGAAAGAAGAGTTCTTTCTTACATAATTTATTCAAAGATAGGAGTTATGGGTAAATTTGTACTTCCGGTTGCATCTGCAGTTTATGAAAAAGAAGGAGAGATAAAAGAAACCCGGTCTAACCAGGCATTTTTCATGGTTGAGACAAGATCCAGAAAGGATTTTGAGGAATAGATAATAAATAACATGAATTCTTTTAAATAAATATCTTTTAATATAACAATGGAAAATCTTGAAGAGACAATAACTGATACTAACAAGGATATTGAATTTCATAGAAAGTGGAATCAAACTCTGGCTGAATCCTGGCATAATTGTTTTGAAGGGATAAATGGACGCAAAGAAAACGAAATCTGTTATAAAGAAGCAGGAAAACAATACGAAGAGCACATAATCAAAATGTGCAGTCTATTTGAAAAGAAATTCAAGAAAAAGTTAAAATATGAATTCAGGGGAGATTCCTGCTATTTAAGATACGAAAGTCCTGATGATTCTAAATAATAACTTTTAAAAACAATTCAATTCTCCATTTATTATCCCTCTATAGCTCAGTGGTTAAAACCTAAAGGTAAACACTGAGATACCAGGGCAATACACAACAATCCCTCCATAGCTCAGTGGTTAGAGCGTCTGGCTGTAGCTTATAGCTAATGCGGACATTCCATTTAGGATAAGGATGAAGCATGATAAGCCTGTCACTGAAGGA
>CAZIZL010000029.1:0-4200 GCA_964543665.1 Candidatus Woesearchaeota archaeon
TGAAACAGTATAACTATTTCCGACCAATCTCATCTTAACATGAAATTCCTTATTCTTCAGATTTATGAATCTGTTATATTCATCTGCATCATGGGGATGAATTATCTTTTCCTCGCATTTTGGACAAACCACTGCCCTGAATATAAATCCGTTTTTTGTAATATTTGCCTTTTGCATTTTAGAGTTGCATTTTCTGCATAAGATTGTGTTTTCAAAGATATCTGCCATTTTGTTTTGTTTTTATTTTCTTTCCTGTGATTATTAAGCCGAGCAAATTTATTGCACGGCTTGGGTTGAAAAGAGGTTATTAAGCATATTAGTATATACTTAATGTATACACCATTAATAGCTACTATTTAAATATTTCGATGAATAAAAAAAGACTAAAAATTTATTAAAACTTCTATCATTTCCAGTTCGTCCTCAAGTATTTTTTTCAGAACAAATGCTTTTCCAAGGGAAAAGACATGTTTCTTATCATAAGGAAGATAATCTTCTTTTCCTGTTAAATTCCTGTAGCAATCCCATAATTCTTTATAACTTGCAAGAAAGTATTTTTTTCTTGGATAAAAAAAATTTTCTTCTTTTGCTAAGAGAAGTTTGCATTCAGCATACAAATCTTCAGCATTATAGGCTTCTTTTATTAGATTATGTAAGACCACTTCATTAACTCTCCCTTTTCTGATAAGGGTTTTTGTAGAGCTTGGTAATTGAACATGTGCTGGAATAAATAAACCCATAACTTCTAAATTAAAATTTCTTATTTAAACACCTATATTCTCCAAAATATATAATAAAACATTTTAAAAACATGGCAATTCTTTTTTAATTAATGGATATAAAAGATCTGAAAAAAGCGGGTGTAAATAAAGCAGAGAATATTGACATAAAAGAAATAGATATTAAGGAAAAAGGCAAAAAGATAAAATATGAAGAAATAAAAATAAAAAGAGAAGAAGAGCCTAAAAAAAATAAATTCAGAAAATTTTGGAAGAAATTCTGGTGGATAGTCTGGAAAGATGATTCTTTCAGGGGATGGATAGTTTCTTTATTGTTTATCTTTATAATGATTAAGTTTATTTTCTTTCCTTTATTAAATCTGGCAACAGGAACTTCTCTGCCATTGGCAATTGTTGAATCCTGCAGTATGTATCATCAGGGGGATTTATTTGGAAACTTTAATAATTGGTGGGAGAGGCATGATTCAAAATATTTTCCATTAAAAATAGACAAAACAGAATTTTCAGATTTTGTATTCAAAAAAGGTTTCAATAAAGGGGACATTCTGTTTATAATAAGGGCAAGGCCGGAAAAGCTTGAGATTGGGGATGTGATTATCTTTAATGCAGAACAAAAAAATCCAGTTATACACAGAATAATAAATATAAAACAGGAAAATAATACTTATGTTTTTTCAACTATTGGCGATAATAATAATGGGCAATTGAGTGTTGAAAAAGAAATAAATGAGAACCAGTTAGTTGGAAAAGCGGTTTTAAGAATTGCTCCTGCAATTGGATGGGGCAAATTAGTCTTCTATGAACATTCAAAATCCTCTAATGAAAGAGGATTTTGCAGGGAGCAATAACAAAAGCTTTATAAACAAAACAACATTAAACAAAAATAAAAAAGAAATATAAAATGGATTTTTGTCCAAAGTGCGGAGCTGTTCTGATTCAAAAAAGGAAAAACTATGGTTGCCCTAGATGCGATTATTCTACAAAAGACAAAGTGAGAATAAAAACTTCTGAAAAAATGGAGGAGTTATCCAAAATTCCTGTTATTAAAAAAGAAATCAGTGTTTATCCAAAAATCGGAATGAAATGCAAAAAATGCGGAAATAATGAAGCATATTTTTGGGCTGTTCAAATGAGAGCGGCAGATGAAGCAGAAGTTAAATTCTTTAAATGCACCAAGTGCGAATACACACATAAGGAATATAGATAAAGTTTTAAAACAATTTAATTCTAATTAAAATATAAAATATGGCTCCGTAGCTCAGTTTGGTTAGAGCACTGGACTCTTATGACATGAATGAAAATTCATGAAAGTCCTGAAAAGACTTTGTTTTCGAAGAAATCCAGGGGTCGAGGGTTCAAATCCCTTCGGGGCCATTTACTTAAAATGCCTTTAAATTTTTGCAATAAATGTGGCAGAACTATAAGAAGCGAAAAGATAAATAAGGATAAATCCTATTTCTTCTGTGATAACTGCCAGAAATTTAGATTAATAAAAACAGGAGAAGTTACAACTCTCTCTTTTAAAGAGGTAATAGAAAAACAGAAAGATAAGGGGAAGGGGATTAAAAAAGATACAAATGAATTTGCTAATTATAAAAATATCTGCAAAAAATGCGGATACGATAAAGCGCAAATATTGGATTTAGGAGTCTTTTATTCTGATGAGGATAATCTTATTTTATTGAAATGCGGTAAATGCGGTTTTTGTGAGAGAGTTGGAAGGAAAGTATCCTAATCCGATTCTTCATCATTCTCTTTCTCAGAGTCTCCATTCTTAAGCTTATCCCAGAATTCAGTTCTTTCTAAATTTGCATAAAAATGTGATTTTCCCTCTTTTCTTAATTTCCAGTATAATGAATTTCCATTAACAGTATCTATTCTCCTTTTAATTTTTGTAAATGCTTTTTTTGTAGCACTTTTTGCCTGAAGAGTTGATTTTGGATTAGCAAATCTTTTTTCCTCTTCTTTTTTCCATTCAAGAACTTCCTGCATCTCCTCCTGGGTCTCTTTGTATTTCTCTTCAATTTCTTTTGGGGTTAATAGAAGAAATTTTATTCCCTTGTATGCCATATTAAATTAAAAATAAAAGAACTTAATTATCTTTCCCTTCTAAGCCTAAAAATCACTTATAATGCTTTCATTTGGCAATTTTGACGAATGAATGAACAAATCCTTCAGGATTTGTGCTTAAAGAATTCAATCTGCCTGAATCTTTTCATGACTTTTTCATAATTATCTTTTTCAACTAAAACTTTTTTTCTGTCTTCGCTTAAAAGCCTGAAGTCATAATCATTAACAGAACCTTCAATTTTAACCTTCCCGGGGTAATCTTTCCATTTCAAAGAAGCCTTCTTTTTATATTGCAATACCATATAAATACTAAAGAATTAATCTTTAAAAATATCACTCAAAATTTGGTTGGGAAAAATTCTTATCCAGTAAGAGATTTGGGCACTCTCTCTGAAAAACATCCTCAATAGATTTAACATGCTTTATAGAAGGATGATGATGCATTAAAGAACGCTGATTATAGTCTCCAACAACGTAAACCCTTGGTAAATGTTTTTCCATGTTATTTCCAATAGCAAGTCCTAATTCAATAAGCATATCAGTTCCTTCTTTATCAGAAATCATAACAAAAATATCCGAATCTTTTATAGATTCAGAAACCTCTTCAGAAGCACGTAAACAAGGTCCTTTATTTTCTTCATAAGGTTTCAAAGGACCAAGAGAAGTCCAATCAAAAGAAATTTCATGCTTATGCTTGGACAAAAAATTTATAAGATAATTTATTTGTTTTTCATGCCTTGTCCTAGAAGAAAAATACCATCTCATTAAAAACCAAATAAAAAGAACATTAATAAAGATTATTATAACATAAGATATACTAACAAATAACTCTTTTCTCCATTTTGGGATTCAGGGGCAAGGTAGCTATCACCTCTACCTAATTGATTCTTATTTAATCAGCTTTTGTATATTCTCAATAGCATCTGCAACATCTATTCCCTTTTTAGTCAGTTTTATCACCTTTATTCGCCCCCTTTTTTCAAAATCAACCAACTTAAGTTCTTCTAATGTCTGCAGAATCTTTACTGCATGGCTGTAAGTGCAATCCACTTCTTTAGCCAGAATACTACCATACCTCATCCGAGTGTTCTTTTTCAAAGAAACCAGCATCAAAGCCGGCTTTCTCCTAAAAAAGATGTCAAAGTTGTCTTTCATTTTAACTCATTTTGGATGTGTCTGTTTTAAAGTATATATCCTGATAACATCTTCCTTTTAAATGTTTTGTAACATATATATTCACTACAAAATCCTAGTGAAAATTTTGCATTTAAAAGTTTACTTTATGTTATTTTTGTAAAAATAATATAGGTAAAGATTTTAAAAAAATCTTTTGCCTTAAATGTTTTGTAACATATATATTCACTACAAAATCCTAGTGAAAATTTTGCAT
>CAZIZL010000029.1:4300-8005 GCA_964543665.1 Candidatus Woesearchaeota archaeon
TTGCGAATAAATTTTATTCTTATTTTAAAAAAGCTTAATTAATCTCAATCAAAACTCTTATTAACTAATCCTAATATGTTTTTATATGGAAAAAAAGAAATTAAAAATACTTGCAATAGGGGATATCCATGGAGATTCAAGATTAGCTGAAAAGCTTGCAAAAAGGGCAAAAAAGGAAAATGTGGACATAGTAATAATTGCAGGAGATTTAACCTGGCTTGAACAATCCACAAAAAATATTGTGGGTCCTTTTGTAAAGGAAAAAAAAGAAGTTCTTCTTATTCCTGGAAATCATGAAACAATGCCAACAATAAAAATGCTTGCAGATACTTATCCAGGAACAAAGCATATTCATGGCTATTCAATAATGAGGAATGATGTTGGAATTTTCGGAGCAGGATATGATTCCTCAACAGGTCCTTTTTGGGTAGAAGATGAGGAAATATTCAAAACATTAAAAAAAGGACATGAAAAAATAAAAGATGCAAAAAAGAAAATAATGGTAACTCATACTCCTCCAAAAGGAAGTATTTCAGAATTCTCAGGATTTCCTGGTTCAAAAGCAGTTCAAAAAGCAATAAAAGAATTCCAGCCAAATCTTCTGATAACAGGGCATATTCATGAAGCAGGAGGATTGCAGGAGAAAATAGGAAAAACAAAAGTTATTCATGTCGCAAGAAATGCAGCAATATTTGAGATTTAAAATGGATAAATTGCTTGGGATAAAAGATACTTCTTATGAAATATAAAGCACAAAACCTATAAAAACTCCTTTCCTGAAGAAAATATACTATGGCTCGTAAAAAACAGGAAAAATCCAGTGAAGAAAAAGCAGCAGAAGGAAATTTCAGAGTAGATGTTTCTGATTTAAAATATGCAACAGAAAAAGAAATCAAAAAAGCTCTTCCAAAAGAGAATATCTTAAAGAACATAACCCAAAAAGAAGTCAAAGGAGCTCAGGCAGAGATAATTGAAAAAGGCTCGATTAAGAAAAATTCAAGAAAACCAGGGAAAAAAGATATTGAGAAAATAGAGCAATTCACAGTTCTCAAAAAAAAGTTCAAGAAATCAAAAAAAGCAAAAGAATATTCTGCCCCAAAAATAGAATTAAAAGAAAGAGGATATGAATTAATAATAACAGAAAAACCGCAGGCAGCACTTAAAATAGCAAATGCACTTGGGAAAGCAGTTCAGAAAAACATAAGCAAGGTTCCTTATTATGAAGTCAACAGAAATGGCAAGGAAATTTTTGTTGCATGTGCTGTTGGACATTTGTTTACTTTAAAGCAAAAAAACAATGGGTATTCTATACCTGTCTTTGATATTTCCTGGGTTCCAAATTATCTGGCAAGAAAAGGGGATTTTACAAAAAGATACTATGATGTAATCTTAAAACTTGCAAAAGAAGCCCAAAGTCTGATAGTTGCTACAGACTATGACATAGAAGGAGAAGTAATTGGATTAAATATAATCAGATATATTTGCAATCAGCCAGATGCTTATAGAATGAAATTTTCAACACTCACCCAGACTGAACTTGAAAAAGCCTATGATAATAAATCCCCGCATATTGATTGGGGACAGGCAATTGCAGGAGAAACCAGGCATTATTTGGATTGGTTTTATGGAATTAATTTATCAAGAAGCCTTATGAATGCAATTAAAACAACAGGGAAATTCAGAATAATGTCGATAGGAAGAGTGCAGGGACCTACTCTCCACCTAATAGTCAGCAGGGAAAAAGAGATAATGAAATTTAAACCACAGCCATTTTGGCAGGTGTCCATAACCGTTGATAATAAAAAAAACCAGATTGAATTAAAATACATTAAGGATATTTTTGACAAATCGCAGTTAAAACCTTTTGAAAACCTAAAAGGGAAAAAAGCAACTGCAGAAACAATAAAAAAACAAGAAGCTCTCCATCCTCCGGCTCCTTTTAATCTTACAACCTTGCAGACAGAAGCATACAAAATTTACGGGATAAATCCATCCAAGACCCTTCAGATTGCACAATCACTCTATCTCGCAGGACTAATCTCTTATCCAAGAACCTCCTCGCAAAAACTTCCTGATTCAATTGATTATAAAAGCATATTAAAAATTCTTGCAAAAGAATTCAAAGCTGAAAAATTAATAACCAGAAATAAACCAGTAGAAGGGGCAAAAACAGATCCTGCACATCCTTCTATTTATCCAACAGGAAATAAGCAGTTTTTATCAGGAGACGAGGATAAAATATACAAATTAATAGTGAAAAGATTCTTAAGTTTGTTTTGTGATGATGCTTTGGTGGACAACAAAACAATAAAAGCAGAAATTAATGGGTTGGTTTTTTCAAAAAGAGGGCAATCAATATTCAAAAAATCCTGGCTTGAAATCTATCCAAGTAAGTTAAAAGAAGAAAAATTGCCCGATATAATAGGGGAAGTGGAGATTATAGATTCAAGGACAGAACAAAAAGAAACTCAGCCTCCAAAAAGATATTCTCCTGCTTCAATAATCTCTGAATTGGAAAAAAGAAACCTCGGAACAAAAGCAACCCGCTCCTCAATACTTGAAACCCTCTATGACAGAAATTATATTGGGGGGCAGAGTATACAGGCAACCCCTCTTGGAATGTCCCTGATAAATACTCTTGAAAAATACTCTCCTATAATAATAGATGAAAAACTTACAAGAAAATTCGAGGAGGAAATGGAAAAAATTCAGGATTTAAAGGAAAAATCAAAGCAGGATAAAAAAGAAAATGAAATAATTGAGAAAGCAAAGATATCTATTACAGAAATTTCCAGGGATTTTGAGATAAATAAAGAAAAAATAGGAAAAGAACTTTTAGATGCAAATGCAGAATACAGGGATCAGCAAAAAATTGAAAATAGATTGGTAATCTGTCCAAAATGCAAAATAGGGCATCTTGCAATAAATTATTCTAAAAAAACAAGAAGATATTTTGTTGCCTGTGATGCTTATCCTGAATGCAAAACAACTTTCAGCCTTCCTCCAAATGGTGTAATAAAAAAAACAGATAAAATATGCGATAAATGCGGATATATCATGTTAATGAGATTATCCAAAGGAAAAAAACCCTGGATATTTTGCTGGAATCCGGGATGTCAGACAAATAAAAGCAGAATTGAAGAATATCAAAAAGATAATTCAGAGCAAAAAAAGGAATTTTAAATCTCCGTCGAGAAAAATATTCAAAAAAAATTCATAATTTTAATCTTATGTATTCAAATAAATAAATTTAAATACTTAAAAGTTCTGATTTTATTAATACTTTTAAAGGAGGTGTGGTTGGATGGCAAAGAAAAAAGCAAAAGCAAAAAAGAAGAAATAAGTGTCAGGCACATTTTCCTAAAATAATTTTATTTTTTATTTAAAATTTTTAATTTTCTTCTCGATATTTTCCTTCATAAGAACTCCCCAAGATTTTTCTGCTCTTTTTTCTCCCTGATAATCTTGCTTTGATTCAAAATTTCTGAAAAGTCAAAATTATATTTCATTTTATGGGGGACGGACATATTGGGAAGAAAAATGTAGTATCTTCATATAGACAAATGAATAAAGAAGGCCTTAACAATTTTCTCAAAAAATTAGAAAACAAGCAACAAAAAGTTATGCACAGCCTACTCTAATTTGTATGCTTCTCGCGTATATTTGTTTTTTGGGTCCCAAACCATCCAAGATGTCAGTCCAGCA
>CAZIZL010000030.1:0-2268 GCA_964543665.1 Candidatus Woesearchaeota archaeon
ATTTAAGACCGGTGATAACATCCCGAGGAGAACAAGAAAAAATAATCCCAAAATTAAGTTCAGAAGCAGTGGAGGAATTAAAGAGATTTTATATTGAATTAAGAAACAAACCAGTAACTTCTGAAAGTGCAATGAGGCCAATTCCGATTTCAGCCAGGCAATTGCAGGCATTGATTAGAATGGCTGAAGCATCTGCAAAAATAAGACTGAGCGAAAATGTCTCAAAAGAAGATGCCAGACAATCCATTGAACTTATGAAATATTACTTAATGCAAGTGGGTTATGATTATGAATCAAAAACATTTGATACTGATAAAATCACAGGAAAGTTCTCTGCTTCCCAGAGAAATAAAATATTCCTTGTAAAAGAAACAATAACTGCCCTTGAAAGCAAAATGGGAAAAATGATTCCTTATGAAGAAATTGAAAAAGAACTTGAAGACAAAATAGGCAAGGACGAATTAGAAGAAGTAATAAATAGGTTAATCCGGGACAATGAAATTTACAGGCCAAAAAAAGGATATATTGGTGTGTTTTAATTAATCAATTAATATGTCTTTAAACACTTTTGAACTTCATTAATCGAACTATCTAATCTAGCATTTACTCTTTCCTTGCATTCTCGAGAAATTACATCTGTTTCATCTATTCTTCCTTTCACCTCACTGGCAACAAGAACATATTTGTTAAACTCTTCATCAAGAAATAATTTTGCTGAATCATATTTACCCTCATTAATAAAATTATAAACTTTTATTTTGTCATTTACATCTTCTACTACAATGTGAGTTGCATCTTCCATAATCCTATCTTTAAATGTTTGACTTATACAAGAACCAGCAGTTAACATAATTGAACCTGCTAAAAGTAGCGAGTTTATTGTTTTTCCCATTTCAAAATATCTTAATCCTTATTTATAAAGATTTATGTCTTTTTATCATATAATAAATCTTCAACTCATAAAAACTTATAAACTCTATTTATTTTTCACTAAAATGGCTGAACAGGGACAATTCAAAAGAAATGTTGCACATAAATTAAGAATAAATGATTTATTAATTGGAAAGCCAGTTATGGATGGGGAAAGATTTTCTTTTTTAGAACTTGGTGAAAAAAAAATAATCAGGGTAAATATTATTGGAAGCATTGTTGATAAATTTGAAAGTGAAGGAGAAAGAAAATACATTTTCTTTAAATTAGATGATGGTTCAGGGCAGATAAGCCTGAAAGTTTTTGGAGATGATATTGGAAAGTTCAAGGAAATAACCCAGGGATTGACTGTTTTAATAATTGGGGTGCTAAGATACTGGAATAATGAAACCTATATTCAGCCAGAAATAATAAAGGAACAAGATTCAAAATATCTGCTAATAAGGAAATTAGAACTTGAAAAAGAAGCTCCTCAAAAGATTTCTCATGTTGAAAAATCACAGATAATTGCAATAAAAGACAAAATACTTGAGCTCATAAAAAATGCAGAAGAAGAAGGTGGAATTGAAAAATCCCAGATAATAATAAAATTAAATGAAAGCTCTCCTGAGATAATAAACCAGGAAATAAAGAAATTCCTTGAAGAGGGGATAATTTTTGAACCAAGACCTGGAAAAGTCAGATATCTTGGATAAGAAAATAATTATTTGGAATAATCTGTTTGAAGAACCACATCTTTTAAATTAAATTTTTCTTCATATTCTCTTGCAAAAGCCAGAGCTTTTTCATAATATTTTGGAGCAGATAATCCCACTTTTTCTGGTTTAGAATAAAAGTATACAAATAAAAAAGGATTGGATTGCATGTTTTTACTTACAGAAATTACTGCAGAAGTATTAGTTATACACATATTATCAAAAAATTTATTTAACAGGTCTTTTGTTCTTTTAATCTTTGATTTTCTCTCTTCTTCTATTCTGGTTATATTCTCAATTTTTACCATAAAACTCTACCTAACTATTATTTATAAAAATTTATATAGTCAAGTTTCAGCATAATCTCATGGCAACTTATGAACAACTTCTTAATGAAGCATACAGCAAAGTAAAGCAAATTGAAGGAAACGGGGAAAGATTTGAAATTCCAAAAATAGAAGGGCACATAGAAGGCAAAAAAACAATTTTAACAAATTTTCTGCAGATTGCTTCTTATATGAGAAGAGATCCCGAACATCTTCAGAAATTCCTGCTGAAGGAACTTGCAACTTCAGGGCAAAGAGAAGGGGAAAGATTAGTCCTTAATAATAAAATTCCAAGCACAAAAATAAATTCGAGAATA
>CAZIZL010000030.1:2278-7687 GCA_964543665.1 Candidatus Woesearchaeota archaeon
CAAAGCATCCTGTAAGAGAGAAAATATAAATATTTATAAAAGAAATTTTCTTTTGAATAAGAAATAATTAAACAAAATGGAGGAAAAATGGTAGAAGCTTATTGTGTTAAATGCAAGAAAAAAGGGCAAAAAATGAAAGACGCTGTAATGCATCAAACTGCTAGAGGCGGATTTATGGCAAAAGGAAAATGCCCTGATTGTGGAACAGTTATGTGTGCTATGATGTCCAAGGAAAAGGCAGAAAAAGCAATGAAGACTGGTGAAGCAAAAAAAGGATACTAAATAATTGGTTTTTAGCTTAATTAGGCTTAACTCAAACTTAAAGGAAGTTGACTGTTAAGAAACCATAGGTGTCTGGGTAATTTGTAAAGATTATGCAGACCAAACAAAGTGAGGTCTTACAAATGTTTATAAATGTAATAAAATCTTACAGAAATGTAGTTGCAATCTGTGATAAAGAATTATTGGGCAGGAAGTTTGAAGAAGAAAAATTCCAGTTGGATGTAAAAGAAAACTTCTTTAAGGGAAAAGAAGTTTCTGAAAAAGAAGCAATGGAAATAATAATTGATATGGCTAAAGAAGATGCAACTTTCAATATAATTGGGGTCAAGTCAGTAAATACTGCCCTGAAATGCGGAATAATCATGAAAGAAGGAATAGGAAAAATAAGGGATATTCCTTTCGCACTAGTTCTAATGTAATTTTTAATTAATGTGTAAATCACTCGTGTGTAAATGTAGAATAAAGTTAAGAGATTATAATTACATTGTATAATTTTACTTAGATAATTAATTATTGTTTTATAATAACAGATATAATTTTACTTAGATAATTATAATATATCCCCAAAACTCTTATAAACCCTTTCTAATTTCTTAAAACATGGAAAATAAATTCAATGAAGAAAAAGAATCTGAAAGCTCAGAAGAATTTGGAGAATCAGAAGAAAACTCTGAAGAACAAAAGATAACCCGTGCAAAACTTCCAAGAGGAGATGAGATTATAGGAATAATTGAAGAAAGACTTGGAGGAAATAAAATGAAAGTTAATTGCCTTGATGGAAAAACCAGAAATTCCAGAGTTCCGGGAAGATTAAAAAGAAAACTCTGGCTAAGGCCAGGAGATATTGTAATAGTTAAACCATGGGAACTTGACAAAAGCAAAGGAGATGTAATTTTCAAATACCCCTCAAATCAGATTGAATGGCTCAAAAGAAATGGATATTTAAAAACAGAAAAACAGGAATTCTAAATATTTATTAACCTATTTCTCTTTTTTAAAACATGAAGAAAAGGGGTTTATCGACAATAATAGCAACTCTTCTTATAGTACTTTTGATTCTTGTGGCAACTGGAATTGTGTGGGTGGCGATAAAATCAATAATCACAAAAAATGCAGAAAATATCTCTCTGGGAAAATTCACAGTTGATTTGGAGATAAATTCAGTAAAAAAAACAGATGTGAATGTAAACATAAAGGTTAAAAGAAATCCAGGAGAAGGAGAATTAAAAGGAATAACTTTTGTTGTTTTTGACGGGCAAAACAACTATGTATTTGAGAAAACAAACATTACTCTTAAACCTCTTGAAATAAAAACTTTTGTCGTGGATTATACAGGAGAAGTAGTAAGTGTGTCAATTGCCCCGATGTTTGAATCCAATTCTGGAAAATTAATAACAGGGAGTATTTCAGATACTTATTATATTAATGCAGCAGATGAAGAATACATTCCAACAAATTGCACTCCTTCTTGTGCAGGAAAAGAATGTGGTGATGATGGATGCGGAAATACTTGCGGTGAATGTTCAGGAAATGAACCAAACTGTGTTCTTGGGACTTGTGTTTCTTCAGAAGAACCTTGTGAAGCAAATTGCACATGTGCTGGACAAACCTGTGTTGGACAAACTTGTTCAGATGGATGCAGTGGAAGCTGTCCTGGACAATTAACACTTGAAATAGATTGTGGAAGTCTTATGTGTGGAGATTCTCCTCATGGATGTGGTGTTTGTGCAGAATGTGATACAGGATATTATTGTGATGGAGGAATTTGTGTTGTATCCTGTGTTCCTGATTGCGGAATAAGAGAATGCGGGGCAGTTCCAAATGGATGCGGAACAAGTTGCGGAACCTGTAACTCCACAGCAGGAGAATACTGCGGTGAAGAAGGAATCTGTATTACAGAAGAAAGTTTAAATTCAGGAACAGTATATTCTGTCTGGCCTTTAGGCATAGGAATATATTTTGACAGTCCTGATTTGCCTAAATCAGGAGTAAGCTATACAAATTATTATACAAAGTTCTTAACAGGAACTGAAGCAAGGTGCCTTCAAATAAGAGATTTTGTAACACCAGTTGTCCCTGAAATATATAATATGAGTTATATAAGATTTGTGACCTCTTTTACAGAGGTAGGAGCAGGAGACATTTATGAAATCTGGGAGACTTATCAGGGATGCATTTCCAGTTAAACTTATTAACTCTTTTTTCCATTTTTAAGAAATGATAAAATTAATCTGTGAAAAATTGCCAAGAATATTAAAAAACAAAAAAAGATTAGAAAAAGAGCTAAATGTAAAGATAAAAAACAGAGGGAAGGAAGTTTACATATCAGGAAAGGCAGAAGATGAATATTCTGCAGAAAAAGTAATTGAAGCTCTTGAATTTGGCTTTCCTTTTTCAAGTGCAATGGAAATTGCAAAAGAGGATTTACTGTTTGAAGTATTAAACATTAAAGAATTTGCCAATTCAAAAAATCTTGAGAGAATAAGAGGAAGAATAATTGGGAGAAAAGGAGGCACTCTTAAAACAATTTCTCATTTAAGCAATTGCAGTCTTGAACTTAAGGATAATAAAATAGGAATTATTGGACTTCCTGAGGATATCAAAAATGCAGAAGAAGCCTGCAGATTATTATTAAAAGGAACAAAACAGGCAAATGTCTATGCTTATCTGGAAAAGCATCATCCAAGACAAATATTAGATTTAGGATTAAAGGAGATTAAAAAGAAGAAGTAACCTTTAAATAAGGTTTAAAATTCCAAATATTATGCCATAAACTTCAAAAGAAGTTTTCAGCATGAAATGCTGCCCTTGTAGCTCAGCTGGCTAGAGCACACGGCTGTTAACCGTGGGGTCGAAGGTTCGAGTCCTTCCGGGGGCGTTTTCCCTTAACTTTTTAACTCCTATTTTTCTATTTTAATTATGAAACTTCAAACAAATAAGCAAAAAATACTTTTAGCAATGTCAGGAGGAGTTGATTCAAGCATAGCTGCCCTTTTATTGAAAAAGCAAGGATATGAAGTTATTGGGGCATTTATGAAAAATTGGTCTGATACAAAAGATCCCCTGACAGGAAGATGCGCCTGGAGAACAGAAAGAAAAATGGCGATAAACATTGCTTCTCAATTAAACATTCCACTAATAACCCTTGATTTTGAAAAACAATATAAAAAAGAAATTATTGAAAAGTTGTTTGAAAAATACAAAAAAGGAATCACTCCTAATCCAGATATTGACTGCAATCAAAAAATAAAATTCCCGCTTCTTCTCAAAGCAGCAAAAAAAATGAAAATAGACCTGATTGCAACAGGGCATTATGAACGTGTAAAAGAAAACACAAAGAAAAGAAATTATGAATTATTAAGGGCAAAAGATGAATCCAAAGACCAGTCTTATTTTCTCTATAAAATAAAACAAAATGAGCTTTCTCATTGTTTGTTCCCAATTGGAAATTATACAAAAATACAAATAAGAAAAATAGCTCATAAAAACAATTTTCCAAATTATAATAAAAAAGGAACAGTAGGGATTTGTTTTGTTGGAAAAGTTAATTTAAAAAAATTCCTTAAAAAGAAAATAAAACCAAAAAAAGGAAAAATACTCAATCCAGAAGGAAAGATTATTGGAGAGCATGATGGCATTTATTATTATACAATTGGACAGAGACTTGGTCCAAGATATGGATTTGAATTAGACAGGGGGGATAAAAATAAACCCTCTAAATGGTATGTAGCAGAAAAAAATGCTAAAAAAAATATAATAATCGCAGCGCCAGAAAATCATCCTCTGAATTTCAGAAAAAATATTATTTTAAAAGATTTCTCATTAATTTCAGATAAAAAAGAAGAATTCAAAAAAAAGAATGCAAAAGTCTCTTCAAGAATAAGGCATGTTGGAGAACTTCTTCCAAGCACACTCTTTTACAACAAAAAAAAGAAGCAATTCAAAATAATTCTTAAAGAACCAATTACAGGAATAAGCGAAGGACAAGCTGTTGTTTTATATCAAAAGGAAAAATGCTTGGGTGGGGGAGAAATTAGATTTTGATTAATACTATTAATTTCTATAATAAATAATTATCTCAGTAAAATCGTACTTGTTATCCTAATACCTAATCTTGTTCATATTATCCAATTTTCTTAACATAATAACTGACTGTTACAGATAAATACTTTCTCCCAATAAGAATAATTTTTAAACTTAATAAACCTTGATAAAATATGCTTGACAAAATAATCCAATCAAGAAGAAGCATAAGGAAATTCAAATCATCCAAACCAGACTGGAGAGACATTATTGAATGTATTGATACTATGAGATATGCTCCTATGGCAGGAAATAACTTCTCATTAAAATTTATATTAATTGATGATACAAAAAAAATAAATGAAATAGCAGAAGCATCCCAGCAGGATTTTGTGGGGGAAGCAAAATACATCTTGGTTGTATGCACTACTCCGACAAGAACCAAGCTTTCTTTTGAGGAAAGAGGAGAAAATTATTTGAGACAACAGGCAGGAGCTGCTATTCAAAATTTCCTTCTTAAAATAACTGAAAAAAGATTAGCAACCTGCTGGATCGGGCATTTTGCAGATGAACAAGTAAAGAGAATTATCAAGCTCCCAAAAGAAATGAATATTGAGGCATTATTTCCAATAGGATACCCTCTTAAAAAACCAGAGTCAAAAAGAAAAATAGAATTAGATAATGTTTTATATTTTAATGAATACGGAAACAGGAAGATGAACAAAGTTAGTAAGTTGGATACTTAAAAAATGGATGCAAAAGAATTTTTCTCAAGACTTGAAAAGATATCTAAAGGAGAATTAAGATTCAGAAATCCAATAAATGAATATGGAAAATTACAATATCCTTTAATTATATATACTCCTTATAAAAAAGAAAATTAAAAAATTCTTGAGGGGAAAATCCCCTCAAAAAATAAAAGAAATAAAATTTGCCTCTTGATTTTCATCAGAGGCAATTTAAAAAATCAATGTTCAGTGTTTTGAGGAAGCTTATAAAAGAAACCAGCAGGTTTCTTTTATCTCCAGACTTCTATGCCTAAATCAGAAAGTTCCTTGGATGCAGGAAGACCGCGTTCTTCTGAACTCTTTCCAAGCACATAAG
>CAZIZL010000030.1:7697-7984 GCA_964543665.1 Candidatus Woesearchaeota archaeon
ACCAATGCACCGCTAGCACCTCTGTAATCCACATCAAGTAGAGGATGAGTAAGGGCTTGCTTTACTGCTTCATTAACTTTGTCTTGAGAATCGCTTTCACCAATACCAATAACTGATACTCCTCCATTCTTCATGATTGCTGAAACATCAGCATAATCAAGGTTAATCAATGAAGGCAGGGTAATTGTCTCTACAATGCCTTTAATCATTGTTGAAACAAGTTCATTTGCAACTGCAAATGCCTGTTCAATAGGTAATTGTCCAGCAATATCAACAAGTCTGTTATT
>CAZIZL010000031.1:0-2983 GCA_964543665.1 Candidatus Woesearchaeota archaeon
AAGAGGTTGTTGAACAAACTCCAGTTGAAATCACAGAAGAAACCCCAACAGAAGAGATTCCAGCTGAAGTTACAGAAGAAGTTTCTGCAGAACAAACCAAAGAGGTTGTTGAACAAACTCCAGTTGAAATCACAGAAGAAACCCCAACAGAAGAAACACAAACTGAAAACAGCCCTTCTATAACTGGGCAGGCAACCAGAGGAATAGGAAAGTTTTTTGGAATAACAGGAAGAGTATCTATGAACCTGGAATCAGAAATCTCAGGAAAAGTTTCCAAGGATGAACCTTTTATTTATGATTTAAAACAAGGGGAAATAGGTGAATTAAAACCAAATAGTGTGAGAACAAATTCTGAAGAATTAAATGATAATGATATTTCTTTTAAAGTTGAAAATAATCAAGTAATTGTAACTACAGAATATTCAGGAAAATCAAAAGGATATGGGCAGGAGTATATTGGAGATAAAGAAAAAACAATCTTAATTGATTTATCTAAATTAAATATCTCCTTTGAAAAAGGTGACTTAATTGTAAAGCTTGTTTATGATAATGAAGAAATTATTTCTTTATCTACTTATTTAGATGAGGAAAAGAAAGTCTTAAATAAAACAAGCATAGAGGAAATAACTGAATTAAATGAGACAATTGAGGGGGATTTAACTTTAAATGAAACTTATGAAAATGAAACCCTTTTAGATGTAGAAGATTTTTTAACTGAAAAAGAAAGAGGAGTTCTCATTAATAAATTTGGGAATTTATCAATAAACACAGTTAAATCAGAATTATTTAAGAATAAGCTGATTATAGGATATAATCTTTCAGAATATTCTATTGAATTTTCCTATGATTCTTCTCTTAATGAAGAAGAATTAAAGAGCCTTATGGAAAAAGACAGAATTAAATGGCTGAAAGATATTGCAGATTCACTTTTGTATGAAAAAACAAATGCAGAAAAAGTTAATGAGTATAATTCAAGCTATAATTTTTGATTAAATATTATCTGTGTGGAACAGGAGCATTTTCATGAAGCATTTTTTTAATTATAAATTTTGAACCAATAACATCAGAGATTATTGCAAGAAAAATCAGTCTCCCTGCAACAACTTTATATATTCCCTCTGAAGCAGGTATTTTTGTTTCTTCTGAAAATCTTCTTACAACATCCTCTATTTCTTCTTTTGTCAGGACAATTCCTGTTTTTTTAACACCCATGCCTCCCTTAACAAGAAGATTGTGCCCTGATCCATAACATTCAATTATTTGCACAAGGGGGTCTTTTATAAATGGATTAAGATTGTTTCCCAAATCAATCTCTTTTTCCATTGGAACTGGTTTGATATATTGAATATGCATAGGAAATTTTGTCTCAGGTATTATTAATTTTAATTCCTTAAACGGATTCATATGCGGGATTTTTCTTTTTTCAAGAACTGAGAGAGGAGATTTAATTTCCTGAATCTTTTTCTCTTTGGAGATTATTGAAAGTTCTTTTTCCTTTGTCTGTATTATTTCTTTTATTTTTTCTCTTGTTTCCTCTGATTTGGGAATTGATTTCTTCTCTTCTTCCAGGATATTTTCTAATTTGAAAATCTCAGCAGGTTGGGAGCTCCTGATTAATTCTTTTGTAAATTCAAGGAGAAAAAATCTTTTAAATGAATTTAATTTCAGTTCTTTTTCTTTATGATCCATTAAATTCAAATTCTCTTTCATTGGAATTTTCTTTCATTTGAGGAGATTGATTTGGAATATTCTTCTGAATCAGCTTGTCGAATAGTGGGCTTTGGGAGAGGTTTAATCGGCATTCTTTGCTGAGGGAAGAATCTTTGCATTTCTGATGTTGGCATAGGGGGGATATTTTCCACGCCTGTAATTTTTTCATGCATTAATGTCAAACCCCTTGCAATTGTTTTATTCTGGTCAAGGATTTCATCTATTTTCTCAATTATCTTTGTATTATCCTTGCTGTTTTTATCCAGGTTAAAATCCTTTTCGGCAAGTGATTTTGCAGATATCTCAAATAATTCAAGCAATTTTGAAATCTGACTTGTAAGGTTGTCAAATTTAACTGATAGATTTACCATGACTTTTTGCAAAGAAACAAAATTTTCAATTAATATTTTTTCTACTCTGACTTCATCATTCGAGGATTTCCTCTCTTTTTTTTGTGAAGGCTTTTTATTAGTTTTCTTTTTTTTCACAGCCATAATTTACTGAGGGTTTTTATATTTATAAATATTTGGAGATGAAGACTATTTTTATGGCTGATATTTTCTCGGTTCTTTATCTGTTCCTTTTACTAAATTTTCCTCTATTTCCCTGATATATTCTGTAATCTCGCTTGCCACATCAGAATTCACGCTTATGCTGTCTATTCCTTTTTCAACCAGAAACTTTACCATTTCTTTTTTGCTCCCTGCCTGTCCGCAAATGCTTGTTTCAACATTTCTTCTTTTGCAGACCCTAATTACATATTCAAGCTGATAAAGAACAGCAGGATGCATTTCATCATATAAATCCTGGACTTTTTTATTGCCCCTGTCTACAGCAAGCATAAATTGGGTTAAATCATTAGTTCCGAATGAAATGAAATTTATTCCTTCATCACATAATTGATTAATTAACTGGACTGCAGCAGGAGTTTCAATCATCACCCCAACTTTTGCAGAATTAAAATTTATTTCCCTGAGAATTTCCTTAACTTTTTTGACTTCTTCAACTAAAATTACCTGAGGCAATAACACTCCGATTTTTGTTCCCTTATCTGAAACTCTCTTTAGGGCATTTAATTCTGCATGAAGTATTGGAAGATTCTTTAGACTAAATCTTATTCCATGAAAACCAAGCATTGGATTAGCTTCAATCTCTTTTGAAGCTCCTTCTAAATTGGAAAATTCATCACTTCTTATATCAGAAGTTCTTACCCAAAGCTCATCAAAATATTCTGCTATCCCCGATATCCCCTTAAAGATTAGCTCTTCATAAT
>CAZIZL010000031.1:2993-7907 GCA_964543665.1 Candidatus Woesearchaeota archaeon
TTTTTATTTTTTTCAACAAAATAATTCGGATGTTTTCCTGATTCTGCAATTATTCCTTCTATTCTTGTTAAGCCTACCTTCCTTATTCCAGTTTCAGAAGCACGTTTTGCAAAACTCGGCAAATCAACCATTAATTTTATTTTGGTCTTTGTTTTTGTTTCAACTTTTTTAATTTCTTTTTTATAATCTTCGGAAGTTTTCCCCCTATATATCTTTCCTGTTGAACCGTCCACAGTTACTATCTCCCCTTCTTTTAATTCAGTTGTTGCCTTTCCTGTTCCAACAACAGCAGGAATTCCCATTTCTCTAGAGACAATTGCAGCATGGGCAGCCATTCCTTCAAGAATTATTTTTCCCTGGGGTTCCTGCGAAGTTTCTAAATTTATTCTTTTGTTTAGTGTAGTTATTGGCCTTGTCTGGACAATATAGATTTCGTCCCCTTCTATTGCAAATTCAATATCCTGGGGTTTTTTGTAATGTTCTTCAAGACCAAGTGCAATATCTGCCAATTTAATCACCTCGCTGTTTTTAAGAACTTGTTGTTTTGATTTTTCTTCTTTTAAATTTACAATTGTTTGATGTCCTGAAGAGTCTCTTGTAATCGCAATTTTTTTGTCAGCTATTTTTATATCAATTATCTTTAAATCATTTGAAACAACATATTTATCAGGAGTTATTTTCCCTGAGACAATTCCTTCTCCAAGCCCCCATACAGCTTCCATTATTATATTCTCATTGTTGTAACTTGGGTCTTTTGAGAAGATTACACCTGATTTTGCGGAATCAACCATTTTTTGAATGACAACGGCCAAACTTGCATCCTCGTGTTTAAATCCTTTTATTCCTGTAATAAGTGGCTCTGGAAGTAAATAAAGAAGCAAAGCATTTTCTTATATTAATCAGCAACTCTGAATACCCTTTTACATTGACAAAGGAATCCTGTTGTCCTGCAAAACTCGCTTCTGCCAAATCTTCTGTTGTTGCAGAAGAACGGACAGCCACGAAAATGGGTTCATGAGCATTATTCAATATGTCAAGAGCTGAACCAGATGCAAGACTTAAATCTTCTGCCCCAAGAGATTCATATGCCTCTATTATATCCTCTTCCATTTCTTTTGGGAAATCGGAATTTGTAATTGATTTTCTTATTTCTTCTGTAACTTCATTCAACAAAGAGGTATTTTCATAATCAATTTTTTTAAGAAGTTCTTTTATTTTATTTTTTATTCCTGAGCTTTCAATAAAATAATCATATGCCTGTGCTGTAATTACAAATCCAGGAGGGACAGGAACATTTAAATTATATATTTCTGCAAGATTTGCACCCTTTCCACCTGCAATTTTCCCAGAATCTTTGTTTAATTCAGAAAACCATTTTACAAATTCTGGTTTAGGATTTGAACTCCCTTCTTTTTCCTCTTTTGAATGCATAATTAAATTAATTTTTTTATCTTAATAAAGGTTTTTATAGAAAACTATAATTGAATCCCTCTTTCTATTTCATATATTCTTATTAAATTATCATTTATTTCATTGATATCTTTTGATTTGTTTTTTTAATAAAATTTTCTGCTTTTTTTGAATAGCTTATTTCTATAGTTGCTTTTTCAATGTCCAAATAAAAATGATCATAGATGCTTTTCTTATTTCCGAATGCCTCTAACCTTTTTAATCCCTCTTTTAATGCTTTTACTTTTTTTACTCTTTTATGCTCCTTAATTATCTTTGCTGCAATGCTTACTGCTAAAACAGAGAAATTCCATGTATTGTAATCTTTTGTAATTAGTGAATAAGTTGCTATTCCTGTCCCAATTAATATAATGCTGTCAAAAAACGTTCTTAGTCCCCAAGAATCTTGTATTTTCCAGTATTTCTTTAAAAAAGGAAAATTCCAGGCAAAAAAATTTATTTTTTTATTTTTTATTTATAATTAAAGATTTCCTCCCCAATATCATCAAAAGTTATTTCTTTATCCTCAATAACCTCTTTATAATAATTTTCTTTTCCATCCAAAAATATCTTTGTTGAAATGAGAATTTCTATACTAATGTAATTTTATAATTAATACCCTCTTTTTCTTTTTTAATTTGAAATTGCATTTACAGGGCAATTTTCAATCGCTTCTTTTATACATTTTGCATTCTTTTTTGTGTCTGCTTTTGCCTTTACCTGTGCTTTTCCATTATTATTCATTTCAAAGACTTCAGAGCAGGTTGTAGCGCAAGCCCCGCACCCAATGCAGGTATTTTTGTCAATTTTTACCATTTCGATTATTAAAATTTAGTTAAGTTTATAAATCTAATTCTCTTTTTCAAATTATGTTGGTAATTTGGATATTAATTATAATCGCTGCACTTTTAATCATTATATTTATTAGTTATTACAATAGATTTATTGTCTTAGGAAACAGAATAGATAATTCTCTGAGTCAGATTAATGTTCAGTTAAAAAGAAGGGCTGATTTGATTCCTAATCTTGTTGAAAGTGTAAAAGGGTTTGCAAAGCATGAAAAAGAGGCTATTAAAGCTGTTACAGATGCCAGCAAAGCTCTTGTGGGTGCAAAAGGAGTAGTGGATAAAGTAAAAGCAGACAGAACACTTGAGAGTGCATTAGGAAGATTATTTGCAATTGCAGAAGGTTATCCTGATTTAAAGGCAAATACTAATTTCTTAGAATTGCAGAGGGAATTAGCTTCAACAGAAGATAAAGTTGCATATTCAAGGCAGTTTTACAATGATTCAATTTTAAGTTATAATAATATGTGCCAGAAATTCCCGGGAAATATGTTTGCCGGAATATATGGCAAAAAAACAAGAGAATATCTGCAGATTTTAGAATCTGAAAAAAAGCTTGTTAAAGTCGAATTCTAATCTTATTAATTGATTTAAAGATTGTTCTATTTTTTATTGGTTATTTAACCGAAATATTTAAATAGTTTACTATGGTATACCTTGGTATATGGAAACTACAATAAAGATATCTTCTGATGTTAAGAGTATGCTGGACAAATTTAAAATGCATGAGAGAGAAACTTATAATGATATAATTGAGATTATGATAGAAGATCATTTGGAACTTAATGAAAAGACTAAAAAGGAAATTGAAGAAGCAAGAAAAAGGATATCTAAGGGGGAATTTTATTCTCAGGAAGATGTTGAGAGGATGTTTGGATTAAGATGAGTTATGAAGTCTCATGGGGTAAAAATTCATTAGACTTTTTAAATAAATTAGAGCCTTTAATTTCCAAAAGAATTATAAAACATGTTGGGGAGTTTTCTGAAAATCCCAGAGCAAAAGAGTTCAAGAGATTAAAAAGGGAAACTGCATTTAGATTAAGAGTAGGAGATTATAGGGTAATTTTTGATTTTGATTCTAAAAACCAGAGAATACAGATAATTGGAATTGGGCATAGAAAAAATGTTTACAAGAGAAATTGATTTTTGGTTAATCTTAAAAATACTGGTTTCTTTATGCTTTTATGGAGAAATATCAGAGGATTGATTTTAGAGATCAGATTGCTAGGAATAAGACTAAATCTTTTTTTCTTATTGTAATTGTATTTGTTATCTTTGTTTTATTTGGTTATGTTATTTCAATGGCTTTTGATCCGGGATATTTCTTTTTTATTATGATAATTGCAATTATATTTTCTATTTTTTATATTTTAATTGGTTTTTACAATTCTCATAAAATAGCAATTGCAAGTGTCGGAGCAAGAAAAGCAAACAGAAGTGAATACAGGGATTATTATAGTTTGGTTGAGGGATTAACACTTGCTTCTGGGCTTCCAATGCCTGAACTTTATATAATGCCAATGAAACAGATTAATGCTTTTGCTTCTGGAAGAAATCCTCAGCATGCTGTTGTTTGTGTTAGTGAGGGGGCTTTGGAAAAACTTGATAGAAGAGAATTAGAAGGGGTTTTAGCACATGAATTAGGGCATATTGGAAATTATGACATGAGGTACATGACTTTAGTTGCTGTTTTGGTTGGAATGATTGCAATAATTTCTGAAATTTTCCTGAGAAGTTTATGGTTTAAAAGCGGGGATAGTGATAATAAAGCACAGTGGATTTTTATTTTAATTGGAATTGTCCTGGCTATTTTAGCCCCAGTAGTTGTTTATTTTGTTCAGCTTTCAATTTCAAGAAAGCACGAATATTCTGCTGATGCAACTGCTGTTAAATTTACAAGATATCCCCAGGGATTAATAGGCGCTTTAAAGAAAATAAAAAGGGATTATAATATTGATACTCAAGATAAGAAAGTCAGCAAGGCTCTTGTTCCTTTGTTTTTTGCAAATCCATTTAAGGAATGGGGTTCAACTCATCCTGACATCAGCAAAAGAATAATGGCTTTGGAAAAAATGTGATTAGATAATTCCAACTTGAACTTGAAGAATAGGCAATTCTATAAAATATTTTTTAATTATTTTTGTAGACTTTTCATTTAAAGTTACATTAATTGGTATGTTTAATTCTTTTTCAAGATTGTTTTTTATTTTCTTTAACTTATTTTTTGTTTTTGTATCATAAGCTATTAAATTAATATTAGTAATCTTATTCTCTAAGGCAGCACTTTGAAGTATTGTTGAACCTCTATTTGTTTTAATTTCTCCAATACCTTCTTTTGTTGGGAAATTGTCAAAGTATTTTAAATTAAAAAGTGGTCTTGTTATATAATGACCTAAAGTTTTTGGAAACTCTGTTTTGTCATAGAGAATACGTGAAGCAAAACCTATATCATTTAGATTCTTATTTACAATCTCTTCATATTCTTCTGCAAAATCAGGAATTATTCTAGTTTCCATATTTTTATATATAAATTATCTGTTTTTAAGGATTATTATCTTTAATTAATTTTAAAAACCCTATTTACATAAGTTTATTCATGAGCAAAAGAGGTTTGTCCACG
>CAZIZL010000032.1:0-7471 GCA_964543665.1 Candidatus Woesearchaeota archaeon
TTCCTTTCCTCTGAAAATTTTGTACATTCCAATAAATTGATTTTTGCAGAATACAGAAGCAATTGAATTGACTTTCCATCCCTCATCTTTTACTAAATCTTTTTTATAAATTGGTTTTCCAGTAAATATCTGCTTTAATCCTTCTTCTTTAATCTGCACTTCAGGATAAACTTTTGAAACAATTTCTCCTGGAATAATTATCTTTCTTAATAATTCTTCATTTCCGTTTTTAAATTCATCAACAGCCTTTTCAAAATCATACATATTTACTGAGGGATATTCTTTATCTTCTTCATTAAATATTCCTGCATTAAACTTTTCATTTATGAAAAGTTTTCCGAATTCAGTGAAAAGACCGGCTCTTGTTCTTCTTAATTCAAGCATATGCGCCCCGATATTAAGTTCTTTTCCTAAATCATCAATTAATTTTCTTATATAAGTTCCTCCCTCACATTTGACTTTGAATAAAATATCTTTTTTATCAGCTGAATGTTCAAGCAATTCAAAAGAATAAATCTCTCTTTCTCTGTTTTGCCTTTTAACTCTGGATTTTACAGGAGGCATCTGGGTTATTATTCCTAAGAATTTATCTTGTATTATTTTCTTTATGCTTTCAATGTCTGATTCCTCATGAATTCTCATTACACCCACATACTCTTTGTCTTCACCTAGGAAATATCCTGTTAATTTGCAGGCCCTGTTTAATGCAATTGGCAAAACTCCTGTGACTTTTGGGTCCAATGTTCCAAAATGAGAGGTTTTTCTTAAATTAAGTTTCCTGCATACAAATTCAGAAACACTGAAGCTTGTGGGTCCAGAGGGTTTGTCAATATTTATTATTCCAAATTCAAGCAATTCATGAATTGATTTGTTTTTCTTTATTTCCCCTATATTCATAAAAGACTTAAAATTTACTAATTTAAAAGATTAATTATATAATATAAGATATATGTTATAAAATATATATTGTATAATCTATTTTATATCCTCAAGAATTACTTTTCTTCAACTGATTTTAATATTCTTTTATATTTATAAGATCCACCCAACCAGGATAAAACCAAATCATATCTTTTACCTTCTTTAAATTTTATGCTATCTGAATTTTCATATTTAACTACCTTGTTCTTAACTACAAATTTTTCAAGGTCAAGTTTAGAATCTCCTGTAAATAAGAAAAATGAGGGTAATTTTTTACTTCTTTTCCTACATATTCCGCATTATCTACTTTTTTATTGCATGCAGATATTCCAAGGATTGTTATTAATGTAATAGTTTTTATGAGATTTTTTATATTAAAGTATAACCATAAATCACCTAAAATTAATATATTTAAGCTTATATATTTCCTGCAAGATACTTCTTTCTTTTTTCCTCTGGGAATTTCTCAATAGCATATCTCAGCATTGTTCTTGGCATATTCTTGTAATGAAATTTTAAGAAATCTTCCAGTACTTTTTTATCCCTTTTCCCAATTTCCCTGAGCATCCACCCAACTGCCTTATGTATTAAATCATGCTTATCTTTCATAAGCAGTTCAGAAATTGTAAGAGCATCCCCAAATTCATTTTTTTTGATAAATGCAAAACAGGAGATAATTGCAATCCTTTTTTCCCATAAATTTTCTGAACCAACTAATCCATAGAGGGTCTTTTTATCTTTTTCAGATAAAAAATCTCCAATAATATTTGGGCATGAAATATCAACTAAATCCCAATTATTAATGTTTTTTGTATTTTTAAGATAAAACCCAAAGATATTTTCTTTTTCTCTTTCAGAAGATTTTTTGTATTTATTTATCAGAATTATAAGTGCAACTAATCTGTGCTCATGAATCCTGCTTTTCAGAAGTTCCTGTATTTTAGGCAGACTTAAGTCCAAATATTTTTTTGCAATGCTTCTTTGCAATGGAACATTTAAGCCAAGAAAGATGTCCCCTTCTCCATAATCTCCTTTGCCTGTTTTGAAGAATCTCTGGAATATTTTTGCTTTTTCTGGATTTTTTGAATTTTCAAGATCTTTGATTAATGAATCTAACATTATTATTAAAGAAATTCATCTATTTTAAACTTATTTTTGAAGTGCAACTCTTATGGGCTTTCCTGATTTTTTTGGTTTTTCAGTCTGGTGTTTTGCATTTTTTGCCTGTGCTTTTTCCATTTCTTTTGTTGCCTCTGCACTTGCTTTTGTCTTTGCTTCTGCTTCTTTTGTTTTTTCATCCTCTTCTGATTGGGGTTTTTGAATATTTTCTTTTACTTTCTGCATTATTGTCTTTTTCTTTTCTATTGATTCCAATGCATCTTTTCCTTGTTTTTCCTCTCTCATTTTATTGAATTTAAGTTTTTCAGGATAGTTTACAAGTTCAACAAGGATATTTTCTCCTTTTCTTATTGCCTTAACTTTTATTTTAACAGGAGGATTCCTTATTCCACGAGCCCACATATACTGGTTTAAATATTTATCTATCTTTATTTTGTTTAAATCTCTGTTTTCAATTTTCATATGTCTGGCTAAAAACTCTTTTATGGATTTTATTGCTTTGGGAGTTTTTTTATATCTTGGAACAGGACGTATTTTCTCTCTAAGTGGAATAACATATTCTCTTTCAAGTGTATCTTTTTTTGTTTTTTCTGCCATTTTAATCTTTTTCTTTTAAAACTTTTAATTTATTGTCTAATATCTTTTCTAGATTTTCTTTAATTTTACTAAATTCTTCTTTATGATTTTTTGTATCATCAACATCTATTTTAATAGTAAGATTTGTTGTTGTAGTCTTTTTTCTTAGTCTACCTTTTCCTTTTTCATTATAACAAGAGTTTATACTAGTGTAAACATTAAATTCTTCTTCATTTGGGAGAGTCATTTTTACTGCATTCTTTATGACATTAGATAGAGTTCTATAATCTAGAAAATCTCTTGTAGTATCCCCATTAACTTGATATACTACATAATGTCTTTTAGATTTTTGAATTTCTTTTTCCATTTTATCCGTAGTGATTTGGTCTTGCCTTTCTTGGCTTGACATGTAATTTAGTTCTTCTCCATGAACGTCTTTGTTTTGTCATAGTGGAGGGATGGACTCTTTTTCCAGGACCGAATTTCTTAAGCACAGCCCAGACAGGAGCCCACTTAGTTCTTCTTCCATGAACTGCAAGTTTTGTTTTTTTTGAATTATTTTTTATTGGCATTTTGGTTTATTATGATATTGTCTTTGCAATATTAATCTTGTTTTAGATTCAAACTTTCTTTTTTCTAAATTTCCTTTTGCAGGTATAATTGCTTGTGATTCACTGTTTCTGTAATATACATAAAGAGGGGTTCCGTTTATGTTATAAGTTCCTCTTACTCTATCCAGCCCTAGTTCTGTTTTTTCTTCAAAACTCCCTGGAAATCCTCTTTCAATGTCTTCTGTAATTTCAAGAAAATCATCCACTGTAATTGGGATGTTTTTCTTCTTCATTAGCATGTATGTCCTCATCTTATTTCCTCCAGAAACTTTTTGCCTTTATCCGTAAGAATTCTTCCTGGTTTTTTGCTCTTTACATCTCTTACTGGCTTTTGGATTTCTGTAAAACCAGCAGAATCTGATTGCTGAAGAATAGTCCTTATTATTTTTCCTGAACTTTTTCTGAATTCTTCTGGTTTAAAACCTCTGTTCTTTTTAGAGCCATATTTTGTTCTTAATCTGTTTACTCCAACAGATCCTTTTTTGTAAATGTTTCTTAAAATTGAGGCAGCTCTTTTATGCCAAAAATCAACATCATCTATTGGTCTTTCTTTTCCTGCACCTGATTTTACATATTGGGCCCATTCAGGCTCTTTAAATTCAGGAACTTTCTTAAGAGCTTCAGCTAATTTTAGGTTGTATTCTTGAGCCTTTAGTTCATAAACTGAATTTGTCATTTTATATCATTTTTCAGGCTTGTCTTTCGACAATAGATTAACTCTTTGAGTTATTTGCCTAAGAATTAAGAATAAAGATGGTTTATAAAGTATGCGGTTGGGTTCTGTTAATTTAAAGAGTGTTCGAAGACTAAAAGATTATTTCCTTCTTTTCCCATATTTATCATAACCAACCCGTATTAAGACCAAAATAAAAATCCCAAGTACAACCCACAACCATGTTAAATTTGGTTTTTCTTTTATTTCAATTTCTTCATCCACAGCATCATTTAAAATTACCTCATTAATTGATTTAATAGTTAAATCAACTGTTGAAAATGAAGCCAATTCTTTGATAGAATCAAGTCTAATAGAAATGTCATAATAGTTATCTCCAGTAAGTTCAAATTTTTTCTCTTCGTTTATTAATAAACTTGCTTTTTGAGAATCTGATGATAAAACAAGAATAACTCCATTTTCTTCAATATCTTTAACCAAAAGGGTATGGGTTTCTTTATTAATCTTAAAATTCACCTTCCAATTCTTTCGCATTGTTTTAGTATATCCTTTTGCCAAATCTTCTGATGAAATTTTATAATTAGGATAGCCTCCGCCTTGCATAGATCCCACATTATAACTTATGCTAGAAGAAGAAGATGCCCCGGCATTATCTAAAGCAGAACAGCTGGTTGTAAATAATCCAGTGTTAGAGGTTGATGGATTTTGAGTATAAGTCACTACAGGGTCTGGATCGGTGACACTTGTTGCAGAACAAGAACAAGTTATAACCTCTCCTACATAAACAGAGATTTTATCACAGCTAAAGGAAATTACAGGGGCACTTGTGTCCAAAGTTATTGTTCTTGTAGAAGTTGTATTTACATTTCCAAGGGTATCATTAATTGTTACATTATAGGTATAAACTCCATTGGGTAATCCAGTCCAATTAATTTCTCTTGTTAAATCAGTATAAGAACTTAGATTAACTTGCTCTGTTAAATTGTGCAATAAGAAAGTTATTGTGTCTTCATTTCCCTCAGTTACACTGATATTAACATAAATATAATTCTGAGAAACAATATCATTATTTCCAGCAGTCCCTGTTCCATAATCTATTAAAGGATAAATAGTATCTTTAAAGAAAGTAATAGAACTTGGGCCCTCATTTCCTGCAGTGTCGTTAATATAAACAGTCCAGGTATTGCTTTCTTCAGTAGAGGTTAAACCCGTAAAATTAGTTCCGCAAACCACTGTAGATGAATTTGTTGTCCCTCTATCAGTTGAATACCAACATTTATCAGAGTTTAATTCTGTGAAAGTATAATTTAAAGAGTCTACATCCGAAGAATAAGAAGTATTGGCTGGATAATCAATTGATATTATAGGAGCAGTTGCATCTATTGATAAAATTCTTACTTCGGTTTGAACCCAGGTTCCGGAAATATTTTGTGCCCAGACTGAGAAATTATAATCTCCATCGGCTAAAGAAGTCATATTTTTGTACCAATTTGTTCCAGAGCCAGACATTGTAACATTAGTATAACCAGAAGAATTTCCCCAATTTAATAATGCGGAGCTCAAAGCTTCTGTAGAGGTTATGTTGACATAGACTGAATTAGTATTTTGAACTGAATTATTTGCAGGAGTTGGAGGAACAAATGAAATATTTTCAGAAGCGAAGTTGTAAGCATAACCAATTAATCCTCCAAAATTGAATTCTTGTGCATGAACTCCCGAAGTTAAAACTTTGACAATCCAGTAAGCAGTTTGGTTGTCACAATTCCAGTCAGGATAAAAAATAGAATTTCCTTGCCAATCATAATTCAAAATCGTTTCTCCGCATCTTAATTCAAGAGGAGTTAAATCATCGGGAACAGAATTTCCATAAGTTGTATCATTTATTGCAGAGATTATTAAGTTTGCTGTTCCCACTGTATTAAATCTTACTTCCCAATTTCCACCAACAGTTGGATAAGATTGGATATTAAGAATATTAAGTTCCAATTCATAAGTTTCATTGCTCAATGTTGGAACAACCCATTCTATATAATCCACCAAACCATTATTATTTAAATCAAACTTCTCAACTGGTATTTCTTTTTTCTCTGTTTCTGCAACTAAATATAATCTAACTGCATCTCTTGGAACTTCAGTAGGGAGTTGTTTGTATGCAAGAACATCAGTATAATGAACTTCTTCGGAACCAATAATTGTTATTTCCTTTTTCCCTTGAGAAATATCTTTTTCAACAGCATAAGGTGCTTCAGTATAGTATTCCACTTCATAATTTTCATCTTCTTCAATCTCAATTTCTAAATCATCTTCTGTTTCTTTTTGTGAAAGGATTTTCCCAATACCTGTCTCTGTTTTAATTATGACATTCTCAGAATTTTTAGGAAGTCTTAAGGTTATTCTTTTTTCACCTTCAATTTTAACATCCTTTTTCCATTTAACAGGCTCGTTTAATATTGCCCCATATTGTAAAGTTTGAATAGATAGATTATCTTCTGAAACAATAATATTAAATAAACTCTTTAAACTTTCTTCTCCTTTAAACGCGGTTATAGTCATAGAAGTTATTCCTGTCCAATTAACCTCTGGAGTAATCGTTAGAAGATTATCATTTATCTCTGCAAAAATATATTCGGGATTAGAAACAGAATAATATTCTGCATTTAAAAAATATTCATCCAAATTTAACATTGTATCTTCATTCTTTATTAAAATTATATCTTGAATAGGTTTTATTAATTGTAATTCGATCTCGTCAATTTCTTCTTCAACTTCTTCAACTAAAAACCACCACCAAGGTTTATCTTCAACTTTGATTTTTCCATCTTCAATATCAATTTCAACTTCTAAATTATGTTTTGTCTCAAAAATTCCCAAAACTTTAATAGTCTTATCTGCATCAGCAACATAAATTGCAGCTAATTCTTCATCCCCATATTCTTCTATTCTGATATTCACATTAGAACTTCTTAAATTTTCAACTGCAATTTTAAAAGCAGTGTTGGGCATAACATTAATATCTTGATAATTTCCGTCAGATAATCTAATTCTTGCTTTTCCTTCTTCCAATACTTCAACTTCTAAATCAGTGTCTACACCTATCCCTCTAAATTTAATTTTTTGTTTTATTTGATCATTTTCATCTAACTCGCTAACTATCTCAAGACTTATTTTTCTTTCTTTATTTTCTTCAACCTTGGATTTAAAATCGCTTGAAGCCTGTTGTAAAAAAGATTCAAAGTCACTCTCTGCCTGTTGTGCTGCGGATTCAGCATTGCTTTCTGCTTGTTGCTGTGCAGACTCAGCATCTGAAGAAGATTGTTGTGAAGTAGACTCAGCATCTGAAGAAGCCTGTTGTGTTGTGGATTCAGCATCGCTTTCTGCTTGTTGCTGTGCAGACTCAGCATCTGAAGAAGCCTGTTGTGCTGCGGATTCAGCATCACTACATTCCTGATCACAACTACTATCAGCATAAACTAATCCAAGAACTCCAAAAATTAATACAATTGCTATAACAAATGTTAACACCACACCCTTTTTCATAATGTCATATAAATGATAAATGAATTATATAAAC
>CAZIZL010000033.1:0-7446 GCA_964543665.1 Candidatus Woesearchaeota archaeon
TTTATTAAAAGATTTCAATTATATTATTCCTCAGGGTGGGCCAATGTCTGGTATTGGAAATAATTATCAAATTATTTCTTTATCAAACTGTTTTGTTATTGGAAATAAGGGTTTTTCTGATTCCTATGGAGGAATAATGAAAATTGATCAGGAACAGGTTCAATTAATGAAAAGAAGAGGAGGAGTTGGTCATGATTTATCACATATAAGACCAAAAGGAAGTGATGTTTTAAACAGTGCTTTAACTGCAACTGGAATTGTTCCTTTTATGGAAAGATATTCTAATTCAACAAGAGAAGTTGCACAGGATGGAAGAAGAGGAGCATTAATGCTGAGTATTTCTATTAAGCATCCTGATGCTGAAAGATTTATTGATGCTAAACTGGAAAAAGGAAAAGTTACTGGAGCTAATATTTCTGTAAGAGTGGATGATGAATTTATGATGGCTGTCAGAGATGATAAAAAATACATTCAGCAATATCCTGTTGATTCAGAAAATCCAACTTTTACAAAAGAAATTGCTGCAAGAGATTTATGGAATAAAATTGTTCATAATGCATGGAAATCTGCTGAACCTGGTGTTTTATTTTGGGATACAATAATAAGAGAGTCAATCCCAGATTGCTATGCTGATTTAGGATATAAAACTGTTTCAACAAATCCATGCGGGGAAATTCCCTTATGCCCTTATGATTCATGCAGATTGCTTGCAATAAACTTAAAGAATTATGTTAAAAGCCCGTTTACAAAAGAAGCTAATTTTGATTTTCAACTTTTCAAAGAACATGCAGGTTATGCCCAGAGAGTTATGGATGATATAATTGATTTGGAATTAGAAAAGGTAGATGCAATTCTTGATAAAATAGAAAAAGATCCTGAGAATCCTGGACTTAAAAGAGTTGAAAAGGAATTATGGGAAAATATAAGACATAAAGCAAAAGAAGGAAGAAGAACAGGAGTTGGAATAACTGCAGAAGGAGATATGCTTGCTGAACTTGGAATAAAATACGGAAGTGAAAAAGGAAATGCATTTTCAACAGAACTTCATAAGACACTGGCTATTGAAGCTTACAGGTCTTCTGTGAACATGGCAAAAGAAAGAGGTAAATTTGAAATTTATGATGCAGAAAGAGAAAAAGACAATCCATTTATTAAGAGATTAAGAGAGGCAGATGAAGAGTTGTATAAGGAAATGGTTGAACATGGAAGAAGAAACATTTCTCTTTTAACTATTGCACCCACAGGAACAACAAGTTTAGTAGCTCAATCTACTTCAGGGATTGAACCAGTATTTCTTCCTGTATATAAAAGAAGAAGAAAAGTAAATCCAAATGATAAAAATGTAAACATAGTCTTTAAAGACGAAGTTGGAGATTCTTGGGAAGAGTATAATGTTTTTCATCATGGATTTAAAGAATGGCTTGAAATAAATGGATATAATTTTGAAGAAGTTAAGAATTATGACCAAGAAAAGATGAATGAAATAGTAAAGCAGTCTCCATATTATCAAGCAACTTCCAATGATGTTGATTGGGTTTCAAAAGTCAAGCTTCAGAGTGCTGTTCAGAAATGGGTAGATCATTCAATTAGTGTTACAATAAATCTTCCAAGAGAGGCTTCAGAGGAGTTGGTTGATAAACTTTATCAAACTGCATGGGGAGAGGGAGAGGGATGTAAGGGAGTTACTGTTTACAGAGAGGGTTCAAGGTCAGGAGTTTTAATAAGTGAAAGTGAAAAAAAGCCTTTTCCAAAAAAGAGACCAGCTGTTTTGGAAGCAGAAGTTCTTCAGTTTAATAACGAAGGTGAGAAATGGATAGCTTTCATGGGATTAATAGAAGGTAAACCCTATGAAATATTTACAGGGAAAACAGATGAAGAGGTTCTTGCTGTTCCAAAAGCTGTTCATAAAGGAAAAATTATAAAGGTTTCAGAAGAAGATGGTACAAAACATTATGATTTTCAATTCATTGACAGCAATGGATATAAGAATACAATTGGAGGGATTTCTCATCAGTTTAACAAAGTGAACTGGAATTATGCAAGATTTATTTCAGGGATGTTAAGTGGTGAACAGGATATTTTAAAGATTATATCTGTAGTCTCTAAATTAGATGAAGGAATTGAAGGAATTAATACCTGGAAAAGCGGAACTATTCGTGCTTTAAGTAAATATGTTCCTGATGGAACAGAAACAGAAGATATTTGCTCTGATTGTGGAACTAATTTCCATTATGAAGAGGGATGCAAGAAATGCTCCTGCGGAAGCAAGTGTGAGTAATCAAGAACAATATTCTTCAGAATAATTATAATTATAAAGAAAAATTACAAAATAGATAAATGATAATTGGTCTTACAGGAAGTTTAGGTGCTGGAAAAGGTGTTGTTTCAGATTTTTTGAAAGAAAAGGGTTTTGTTTATTTATCCTTGTCTGATGAATTAAGAGAGATTGCAAAAGAACTCAAGATTGAAATTACAAGGAAAAACCTTCAGGATTTAGGAAATATTTTAAGAGAGGAAAAAGGAGCAGGAATTCTTGCAGAAGTTGTTTTTAAAAAAATTAAAAATCAGGAATATAAAAAGGCAATTATAGATGGAATAAGAAATCCCTCAGAAATAGAGGTTCTTAGAAAATTAAAAGATTTTTTCCTTATTTCAATTGACGCTCCTCAGGAAATAAGATTTCAAAGATTAACTGAAAGAAACAGAGAAAGTGATCCAAAAACATGGGAGGATTTTTTAAGAGTAGATGATCGTGATAAAGGAATTGGTGAATCTCAAACAGGACAAGCTGTTGGAAAATGCATGCAACTCGCAGATTTTACTTTAATTAATTCAGACACTCTTGAGAACATCAAAGAAAAAGTGAAGATTGTCTATGATGAAATTGAAAAAAGGATTCCAAGACCAACATGGGATGAATATTTCATGGAAATTGCAAGAGCAGTTTCTATAAGAGCTACATGTAACAGAGGAAAAAGCGGATGCGTGATAGCAAAAGACAAACAGATTTTAGTTACAGGATATGTTGGTTCACCAAAAGGATTGCCCCATTGTGAGGAAGTTGGACATCAGATTAAAAAAACAATTCATGAAGACGGAAGCATCTCTGAACATTGTGTAAGGACAACTCATGCAGAGCAAAATGCAATATGCCAGGCAGCAAAAGTTGGGATTTCAATAAATGAAGCAACACTTTATTGTAAAATGACTCCCTGTATTGTATGTGCAAAAATAATTATTAATTCTGGAATAAAGAGAGTTGTTTGTGAAAAAAAGTATCATGCAGGAAAGGATTCTGAAGAAATGTTCAAACAGGCAGGAATTGAACTGGATTTTTTTAATGAGGAAATAGAAAAATATTAAATTAGTCATTAATATGCTTAAATATGAAAATAAAAATAAAAAAATTGCATACTGATGCAATAATCCCAAAATATGCCCATGAAGGTGATGCTGGAATGGATCTATTCTCTATTGAAAAAGATTTTATTTTAAAACCAAAACATAGAAAAGTAGTTGGAACAGGGGTTTCAATTGAACTTCCAAAAGGATATGTTTCTTTAATTTGGGATAAATCTGGTATTGCGTCTAATGGAATAAAGACAATGGGAGGAGTTATTGAATATACTTACAGAGGAGAGTATAAAGTTGTTTTAGTTAATCTATCAAATGAAGATTATAAAATAAAAAAAGGGCAAAAAGTTGCACAACTTTTGATTCAACCTATTGAAACAGTTGAAACAGAGGAAGTCAAAGAACTATCTGAGACGCCTAGGGGAGAAGGGGGTTTTGGAAGCACTGATTTAAATAAAACAACCAAAGAATTTCTTTCTACAGTTTATATTATTGAAGAAGGAAAAGTTTTACTCACATGGAATAAGAAAGTAAATAAATTCATTCCTTTAGGAGGGCATGTTGATAAAGATGAACTTCCTTGTGATTGTGCAATCAGAGAAGCAAAAGAAGAATCAGGTTATGATATTGAATTAATTGATTTAGGTAATTTAAAAATTAAGAATCTACCTCAAAATTTAGATATTCATTTGGATATAATTAAACCAGATCATCACCATATTAATTTGTCTTATATTGGAAAGATAGTTGGAGGAAAAATGCTCGATAAATCAGATGAAGGAACAGAATTAAGATGGTTTTCACCGGAAGATATAATTAATC
This sequence comes from Candidatus Woesearchaeota archaeon, assembly GCA_964543665.1. Lineage (GTDB taxonomy): Archaea > Nanobdellota > Nanobdellia > Pacearchaeales > GW2011-AR1 > MWBV01. Next base: position 4,177 of record CAZIZL010000033.1, read on the forward strand.
ATCCAGATATTTTTGATAATACAAAAGAAAAGGCTTTGAAAGCAATAGAATTAGTGAAAATCAAAGGATTTTAAAAAAAGATATTTAATCATAAAATCTCCTTAACAGTGTCATAAACTTCTTTATGAATTTCCCATGGAAATCTTATTCTGTTGTTTTTTATACAATTAATTTTTTTCCAATTATACAATTCAGATAATTGCAAATAAGCCTCTTCTGAATTTTTTAAATAGTCATAATCTTTTTCAACTTCGTCTTTCTGAGTGTTCATTTTAGATTTTAATTCAATTCCTTTTTCAAAAGGCATGTAAAGAAAAATTGTCAAATCTGGCCTTGGCAATTCAAACATTTCATATTCTAATTTTTCAAGCCATTTGTAGAACTCTAATCTTTCTTGAGGATTACGGATTTTCCCTCCCTGATGCCCCATATTTGATTCTACATATCTATCAAGAATCACATTTTCTTCCTTGTTCAAAGACTTAATTATAAGTGGAAGGTTATATTTCCTGTCTGCAACATAAAAAGCAGAAGCAACTTTTGGATTTACATTAGCTGGATTTTCAAAATTTCTAAAATAACTTTCACAAATTTCTGGTTTTCCTAAAAATGGACCACCAATTATCCTTCCTGTAGGGGTATCATACATTGGAAAAGAACCACAAACTGCAGGGATATTCTCTTTCAATAATCGTGATAAAAGCATTTTTGTCTGGGTGTTTTTTCCAGAAGCATCTGTTCCCTCTATTGCAATAAGCTTACCTTTTTTCATTTAAACAGAAATTTCTCCTTTAATGTGTGGATGAGGATTATAGTTTTCTAAATTAAAATCTTCATATTTGAAATCAAATATGCTTTTTACTTCTGGATTTAATGTCATTGTTGGTAATTGCCTTGGTTCTCTTGTTAATTGCAATTTAACTTGCTCTAAATGATTTTTGTAAATATGTGCATCTCCAAAAGTGTGTATGAATTCCCCTGGTTTTAAATTTGTGACTTGTGCAAACATTTTAGTTAATAGTGCATAACTCGCCATATTAAAAGGGACTCCTAAGAAAATATCTGCACTTCTTTGATACATCTGGCATGAAAGTTTCCCTTTATTAACATAAAACTGAGATAATACATGACAAGGGGGAAGAGCCATGTTTTCCAAATCTCCAACATTCCATGCAGAAACAATATGCCTTCTTGAATCAGGGTTATGCTTTATTGAATCGATTACTTCAGAAATTTGATCTACAGATTTTCCATTTGGAGCAGGCCAACTTCTCCATTGATAACCATAAATGTGCCCTAAATCTCCGTCTTTATTTGCCCATTCGTCCCATATCCCAACATTATTTTCATTAAGGTATTTTATGTTTGTCTCTCCATTCAAAAACCAGATTAATTCATGAATTATTGATTTTAAATGAAGTTTTTTTGTTGTTAAAAGTGGAAATTCATTATTTTCAAGATTAAATCTCATTTGATATCCAAAAACACTTATTGTTCCTGTGCCTGTTCTGTCTGATTTTTCTTCTCCTTTTGTTAAAACATGTTCAAGAAGATCTAAGTATTGTTTCATTTCGATGTTAATTAAAAGGGTTTTTTAAACAAATAGATGATCAAAAATATATTTCAAAACCCAAAATCTTAAAAATACATCTTTTTTAATTGTTTTATGGTAACTGAATTAACAAATGGTAAATTTAATGAATTCATCAAGACAGGAAATGTCTTAATTGATTTTTACGCAGACTGGTGCATGCCCTGTGTTATGATGGGGCCTGTTGTAGATGAGATGTCTGAGAAATTCAAAGGAAAGATTAAATTCGGAAAAGTCAATATTGAGGACGGACAGGAAATTGCACAAAAATTTAATGTTTCATCTATCCCTAATTTTGTTTTATTCAAAAATGGAAAAGTAACTGCTCAGTTTGTTGGCTCAATGAGTGAGGAAGATTTTGAGAATAAATTAAGAGAATTTATATAAATATTAATAAAATCCACTTCTTTTGCAAAATTATGCTTTATACAAAGTCTATAATAAAATCACGAACTCCTGAAGAAGGATTGAGAATTTCTGTTATGTCAAGACATACTCTGAATGATGGCATTACACTCGATAAAAGGATAAATTCTCGTTCTTATGATTTATGGTTTAAAGAATTAGCCCCTCCCGATATATTGGTAGGAAGTTATTACAAAAGGAACTTATCAAGAGAAGAATATAATAAAAAATATTTAGAATATCTTAGAAAAGATTCTATCGCAGAGAAAGTTAAAGATTTAGCGGAAATGACAACAAAATTTAATATAACTATTTTGTGTATAGAAGAAGATGCAATGGATTGTCATAGAAGGGTATTATCAGAAGAATGTCAAAGGCATTTTCCTGAGTTAAGAATTGAACATTTATGATTTTATATAAACACCTGTTTAAACACTTCATTCATATAAAGTATTGCCCAGTTTCTTAAAAATAATGCACCAGGATAATGGTCTATATTATGTTGTGCATAAACATGCATCTTGTTAAATTCTTTTTCAAATTGAAATTCCTTTTTCTTTTCATCTGAGAATTTAATATAGAGAATACCAAAGGATTGGCAATTAATATAGTCTTTATTAAAATAAAGAGAACCTCATGCATTTCTGTTTATTGAAAAGCAAGTTACAAGACCATTGTCTGATGTGTGAATGTTGTCTTCCCAAACATCAAGGAATTGACGGTCATTTACTCTTAATATCTCTGGCTTTTCTTTTAAGAAAACTTCATTTATCCATTCTTTGTTTTCTGGATTTTCATATTTTACATAATTGATTAAATCATTATACCAATCTTCTGCTGCCTGAGGAAACAAATCCCTTGCAATATCTGGATTAATTTTTATGTTTTCATCAAGAAGTTTGGGATGTATTGGAATTTCAAAACAGGTTTGATATAAAATAGGGAGTTCTTGTTTTGTTAGAAATAGCTTTTCCAGTTCCATTAAACTTATTAAAAAAACTTGTTTAAATGCATTATTGTGATTGATGAGATAATTTTATAAACTATTTTCATATAATTTTTCTATGTCTGGTTAGACTGAAAATATCTTTTCAAGATTTTCGTACTAACCATCCAGAGATGCAAAACAAATAAATAGTATTTCATTTTATTCAATACTATCATGGCTCCGTAGCTCAGTCTGGTTAAAGTGCTTATGCACAAACCACTCTGACTCTTAGCTGTAAAACACAAGGCTCCGTAGCTCAGTCTGGTTAGAGCACTGGACTTTTAAT
>CAZIZL010000034.1:0-3539 GCA_964543665.1 Candidatus Woesearchaeota archaeon
CCTAATAACTGACAATTACTTTTATTTCCCCTTTTCCTAAAGATGTTGAAAGTGATGTTTGAACTCTGATAATTAATTCACAAGATTCTCCAGTATTCAAGTTTTCACAACTTTCCTGATTCTTAGAAATAAGTTCAAATCCTTCTGGAAGAATCCATATAACTTCAACATTTTTTACCTTACTTCCTGGATTTGTTATAATTGCTTTGATTTCAAGAATTTCTCCTCTTGTTATTTTATTTTGATGAAAAATTTCAATATTTAATTCTTTAGGGATTTCACTTATCACCTCGCCGATAATCGGAGTTTCCGATGTTTCATTTTCTTCGACAACAATTTCATTTCCCATTTCATCTTCAATTGTCTCATTATTATCAGTTTCATTTGTATCTTCTGGTAGAGTTAGGAGTTCTAGAGTAGTTTGGTTTGTTTCATTTATAGGAATTGTAATATTTTCTTCAGGTGTGGAATTAATTTCATTTGGTTCTTCTAGGAGAATAACTTCATGTCCTATACAATGTGGCTCACATTGAGAGCATTCGCCAGTCTCCGAATCACACACATTTGAGCATGAAACAACAAAACCATCTGGACATTCTAAACTTAAATCCTCGCATATGACATTAACACAAAAATTATTTATTTCCCCTTCATTTTCTTCTAGGAAGTTTACTTCTTCAATCTCTGTAACTTCTTTGACAATATTCTCAGAAATTCCCTCTACTATCTCTTCACTCTTCCATATTAGATTAGAACCTTGATTCTCGATTATTTCCTGTGCAGAAGAAAAGATCATCCCAACTAATAAAATCAAAAAAAGAACAAATATTATAGCAATTATTTTTTGTAATCCCCCCTTATTTTCAAAGATATTTTTAATCATTTTTTACCTTATTGTTTAAAAAGAAATCTTTTCTCCACCAAATCCAAACACCTTTTCCCGGTCCGACAAATTTTCCTTTAATAAGACCCTCGCCTCTTAAATTATTCAATCGAGAAAATAACTTAGTTCGCGTGAGTTTATCTAAAGAAACTTGAAGCTTTTCTAATATCTCTTTTGTCTCCAACATCTCATCTGATTCTTTTATAATTTCTAAAGCTCTTCTTGTGATTAAATCATCCATGCAAACCTCTTTTTTAATAATTAATTGATATCTTTATTTATAAATCTATTCATTTATTAATATAATTATAAATAGTTACATTAACCTATTTATTAATATATAAACATCTTATATGTCAAAAAGTTCCCTTTTAATTTATTATTAAATTTAACAATTTGTTTAAATTTCAAGAAATTTTTCATTCTTTTAACTTTTTTATAACATCTTAAACTTTACTACATGGTAAAAATAAGAATCAGGCAAAATATCCGTAAAAAACAAGTGGAAACTCTTTTTTATAAAAATTAATAATGTAGATGTATGTTTAAAGAATTACTGGAGTTAAATAAACTATTTTATTTTAACTACTCAGCAAATATGTCTAACTCTTTAGTAAGTTTTACCTATATTTTTACAACCGGAAAAATAAAGGTTTTTATATTTAAAATTTCTAATCCAAAAAATTCCTTAAAATATGTTTCAATTAGAAAATTAAAATTTAAAAGGAGCAGTAAGGTATTATTAATGATAAATCCAAAACCATTTTTATGAATAAGAGAATCTAAAAAGAAAGGACAGATCTTAAAAAATTACCTTATTTTTATTCTTTCCCTGAAATACATATGTGAAATGACATAATAAATATATCAAAACACGAAGATATAGTTATGTAAAATAACATAAATAGTTATTTCTTAAAGAATATAGTATTTTTATCCTAGATATAATATGTTATATGACCTAAGTTTTAAAAGGACTAATAAACTAATAAAGATATGAATAAAAGAAATTTATTTTATGCTCTTATTCCCTTCATTGAAAAAGGATATACTCTTCAAGAAATAAGAATTCTACAACTTATCTTTGAAAAGAGAGCAAATATCTCCGAGATAAGCAAGGAATTAAGTATAGATTACAAAAATACACACAGATATATTAACAGATTACACAAAAACAAACTTATAGTTCTTGAGCCATTAAAACCCATTCAAGGAAAAAAAGTTTATGTTACATTATCGGAAAAAACATTGCAAGAAATCCTAGATGAATTAGAAGCTATATCTTTAAAAGGAGAATATTACAAAGAAATAGAAAATCTAATTCGAGAATCTAGAAGAAAATTAAAATATATTCAATTAGTCAAAAAATAAAATTAAAAATCAAGGAATAAAACTTTGCAAAAATTGGTTGATATCAAGATGGGAAAATTTTGTGAAAATTTTAGAATTGGGCTTATTGGATTTAAATCTTGAGAAACGAGAGAAATTTATCAAGTCTTTCATAAATAACAAATTTAGCAAACAATTTCTAGATTTTAAATATTTTATAAGTAGAAAATTCTCAATGAAAGAGGCTCAGAAGTATTTTGATCTAAAAGGAAGGTATCTTAATCGTATTTTAACATTCTATGATAAAGGATATATTGAAAGAAAGAAGATAAATAAAGTAAAATTTGAATATATGTTAACAAAAAAATATGTAAGTCTTTATAATAGAATTATGCAAGAAGCGAAGTTATTTCAGATAACCCCATCTTTCAATAGCCAATCTTAATTCTTTAGCCAATCATTAACAATTTTAATGCACTTTCTCTGATTAGGCCAGGTTAAATTTTTATATGCCTCTTTAAAAGAAACCCATTTGCCGAGATAATGCTCTTTTTTGTCAACAATAATCTTCTTGGAATATTTTCCTTCCAGGGCAAATAAGGTATATGTCTGGCCAATTATTTTTGGCCTGTCCTTTAAATTTCTCTTATATTTGTAAAGCCCTTTAATCCTGAATTTTTTTATTTTTAATATTTTTAATCCTGTTTCCTCTTTAGACTCTCTTTTTGCAGCCATTCTTTTTGTTTCAAATCTTTCAATTTTTCCTTTTGGAAATTCCCACCCCTTCCAGTGTTTTTTTCTTTTCAAAATTACATATTTAACTTTATTAGGGGTTTTGGAATAAACAACAGCAAAAATAGCTTTTCTTAATCTTCCCTTATCTTTTTTCATCTTCCTTATTTTTTAGAATTTTAGCAAAAATCATAATTCCAATAACACAGATAAAAGTTACTATAAGTGCACTTACAAGTTTCCCCTGAAAAGGACTTTTCTCAGAGAGGTTATCTACAAATTCAGTTATAACATCTTTCCAGACCAGTGCAATTAAGAAACCAAAAGCAGCCATAATTGCAGTATTCATTTCTCTTTTGAACTCTTTTCTAAATTTTTTAATATGCGTTTTTGCCCTTTCTTTTGCTGATTTCTTAAGATTATCTTTTTGTTCCATTTATCCCCATTTTTCAATTGATTTTTTTAATTCAAGGTTTGTTTTTGCATATTCTTTTAAAGGAATTCCCTTAAGCACAGCATTTACTGCCTGCCTCATTGCTTTTGCTCCTGCAATTGTTCCGTCAGGATGTCCATGTATTCCCCCTCCTGCCTGTAA
>CAZIZL010000034.1:3549-7405 GCA_964543665.1 Candidatus Woesearchaeota archaeon
CCATAAATTCAATAATTTTATCAGTTATTCCAGGATAAACTCCTCCAGAAGCAGCTCCAAAAACAGGCTTTATTCCAAACCATCTTTGGGACAAATTCTCTTTTGTTTGTTTTGTAAATTTCCCTTCCATCTCTTTTTCAATATGCATAACTTCATCTTTTCCTCCAGCCATTTTTCCATAAGCTGTTCCTATGTGAAGGCTGTCTACTCCGACCATTCTTGCAAACTGGGCAATTACTTCCATTTTCATTCCATGATTTGGAGTTCTGTCAAACATAGCATGTCCTGCTCTGTGAGCATGAATAGGAACATTAGTAACTTCTCTGGCTTTTTGCAATGCACTCCATCCTAAAGTTAGAATATCCAGCATTATATAGTTCCCATTATTTTTTTCTACAAATTTAATTCTTTTAATCATTTCATCAACAGGAGCAGTGCAGTTAGCAAGATAAGCTTTTTTTTCGCCTGTTTCTTTTTCTGCTTTCCTCATTGCTTCAAGTGTTAAGGTTATTCTTTTATAAAAATTATTAAAGGATTGTGAGGTTAAGTTTTCATCATCTTTAACAATATCGCATCCTCCTAACCAGGATTCATAAGCAACTTTTGCATGCTCTTTGGAAGTTAATCCTACTTTTGGTTTTACAATTGTTCCAACCAGGGGTCTGTCATAAACTTTTAAGTATTTTCTTATTCCTGGAATTCCAAACTTGGGCCCCCTGAAACTTTTTAACATTTTTTCTGGAATTTTTATATCTTCCCATAATAATCCATTGACAGAGTTCATTCCATAAATATTCCCTCCAATAGAAGATAATACACCTGATAAATTTCCTAATTCAAATAATTCAATAGGATAGGCAATTCTGCATCTTAAATTTCCTTTGTCGAGATAATAAACTTTTGGGGCAATTTTTTTCTGCATCTTTTTATTAACAGTGGAAATATCTGTCCAGGTTCCAACTGAACTTTCACCTGCTGTGATTGAACATACCTCTCTAAAATCATATCCTTTTGCAGGAGTTATTTTAAACTGGCAGATTACATCTGTATTTTTTGGGGTATAATTCAAATCAATAAAATTTTCATAATTTACTTTTGTCATTTTTTATTAAAAAAATGGCAAACTAAAATTTTACATTTTTGCTTTGTCATGTTTCACCTCAATTAAAATGATAAAGAAAAAAGTGTTTTTAAATTATTTCTTATTGGGTTTAGTAAAGGATTATTAACTTTTAATTCTCTGAGCTCATTGAGGGGCTATTAATTTAGCTATATTTACTCATTTGCAAAGTATGATTTTACTAGGATAATATTCATTTTCTCTTCTTTTTATTCTTAGAATTAATACCATTTTTTTTATTTGTTTTCTTATTAACCCAATACGCAGCATAAATCAGGATTCCTAAGCTAATCCCCAAAATTATAAATCTCATAAAATCATCCATATAATTCCAGTATCTTCCTGTTCCATAAACAATAAACATCAGGCTTCCAAACATTAATCCCCCTGAGATTGAACTTATTTCAATAAAAATTGTGCAAATGATAATTACTAAAATCCCAAATACTAAACTTAGAATAAACATGTTTTTGGAATAATCTTTATTTGCTAGATCATAATTCTCAGAGCATTCTTTATACATATCTGCCTGAAGAACAGTATCGTTTTTTTCATTAATTGTATTATAATCACAATAATCTTCATATTTTGGAGTATCATAGATTAATTTTGTTCCAAAAACACAGAACATTAAGAATACAACTGCAATAATTAACCCCAATAATATTTCTTTGATTTTCATTTTACTTAGACTTTTTTTTAACTTTCTTTTTTGCTCTGCATCCACAAGTTTCGCACATTTTTCTTTACCCCTTTTTTACTTCATAACCTTCTGATTTGTCATTGACAATAAAACCAAGTTTATTAATCTTGCTTCTTAGTTCATCTGCTTTTTTCCAGTTCTTTTCTTTTCTGAATTTCTCTCTTTCTTCCAGGAGTTTTTTAACATCTGCAGGAATCTTAATTTTTTCTTTTTTGAGCAAATCCAAACCAAAAACTTCATCCATTTTCTTTATTGTTTGATATTTTCCTTCTGCTTTTTCATCTCTTACTAACTTCCATAAAATTTGCAATGCTTGTGGAGTATTCAAATCATCGTTGATTGTTGTTTCAAATTCTTTGAGATAAGAATTGTTAATTTTTTTATCATCTTTTATATTTGAAATAATATTTTTTAATCTTTCATAAGAATTTTTTCCTGAATCAAGTTTTTCAAGTGAAAAATAAAGTGGTTTTCTGTAATGAGTTGATAAAACAAAATATTTGTATACAAGAGGAGAATATCCTTTTTTCTCAAGATTGGAAAGTGTTAAAATTTCTCCTTTGCTCTTAGACATTTTTTCTCCAGAATCATTAACGAGCCATCTTTGATGAAGCCAATATCTTACACAAGGTTTTTTTCCTGTTGCACATTCGCTTTGAGCAATTTCATTTGTGTGGTGAACAGGAATATGTTCTTCTCCTCCGGTATGAATATCAAATTGTTCCCCCAAATATTTCATTGACATTGCTGAACATTCTATGTGCCATCCAGGAAAACCAAGATAACTTACTTTTACTTTCTTCATTGTTCAACCTCCAAAAAATCTTTTAAGAATTTATCAGGATATTCCTTTATTAGTTTAATTTCTCTTCTTCCAACAAGAAGAGTTTTAAATCCATTCTTTTTTATTCCATTAATTTTGTCTTTTGTTTTCTGTGATTCAAAATCAGCATTACTTTTAACTTCAATAATGGTGTTTATAGAAGGTATATAAAAATCCGGGATAGTTGTTGTTTCTAATTTTCTATCATTATCCCAGTATGGAATCTTCTTTGTCTCATATTCCCAGAAAAAGCCATTTATATCTAAAAATTTTGCAACTTCTTTTTCCCAATTAGATCTTAAGATTATATTTTTATAAGGAATTTTCTTCCAACTTTTGGAAAGTTTAATTCTTCCAGATTTTATACCTTCCATCAATCTTCTTGATATTTTTTCTCCGAAAATCTTCTTTTGTTCTTCAGCCATATTTTGAATTGGAAGCTTCTTCTGTTTTCCCAATAAAAATAGTGTGTTAGCCATTTTATTCAATCTTTCTCTTCTTTTTTCAGGACTTTCCAGCTGAATTGGATGTTTTCCCCTTTCCAACAATTTTTTAATCGAGATAGAAACATTTTTTCTTCTTTTATTTTTTAATTCTTTAGATTCAATTTGTTGAGGAAGCAATCCAAGTTCTCCCATATTTTTTAAGGTATCAGAACATTTTTTATTTCTTTCTTCTGAATGATTCCTTTTACATATTTCTGGATTTTGCATAGGATTTTTACCTTGTTTAGATTCCTCGATTCTAGCAACAGATATTGAATTTCCCATCTTCTTTTCTATAGTGGGGCACCCTACTCCAAACCTATTTCCAGATTTCCATTTAACCTTACACCATCCCTTATATGTCGCTTCACCCCCACAGTTACCTTTACATAATTGTTTAGACATCTTTTACCTCCAATATTTTTATAGAAGGATTATTTTGTGAAAGATTCTTAAGTTTTTCATACTCTTCATCGGATAGAATAATCTCATCAATAAATTCCCATTCTTGCTGTCTTTTTCCAGGTTCTTCTGAAAATTTCCAGAGCGCAAAATCAGTTTTATTTTTTTTCTCTCCTAAATCAATTCTTTTTCCTGCAGCTAAACCAGAAAGATTAAGTTTTCCAAGTTTAGAATAATCTTTGGGGTTTATTTTTGAAGTATCAAAATAAATTCCATCTGAAGTTTTGTAAGTATATCCTTTTTTTTCAAGGATTTTTATTAAT
>CAZIZL010000035.1:0-7106 GCA_964543665.1 Candidatus Woesearchaeota archaeon
CAGGTTGCCTGATAACAGAAGAATCCCAGATAGAATTAAAAAAATTAGGTGTAAAAGACAGCAAAGAATTAACTCCAAAAAGAAGAGAAATGCTTGCAGAAAGAATAAGGGAAATAGCAGAAACTTTTGAAATCACTCTCTCTCATCCTTCTGAGATAGACGACCATATTAATAACGCATATTCCAATCTCAATAAATTAGAGGCAATAAAAACAGCAGAAATAATAAATAAAATAAACAAAGGATTTGGAAGAATAAAAGTAATAATTGATTGCCCTTCAGTAACAATTGAAAAATGGAAAGATGTTCTTAAAACAAAGATAATTGATCTTTCAAATCTCGAGATAATCTGCGAGCATAAAGCAGACAAAAATCATGTTGCTGTTTCAGCAGCATCTATTCTTGCAAAATCCATTCGTGAAAGGGAAATGGATAAATTAAAGGAAAAATACGGGGTTGAAATTGGTTCTGGATATACTTCTGATCCTTCAACAATAAGATTCCTTGAAAAAAATGCAGACAAGCACAAAGACGATGGAATATTCAGGAAAACTTGGGAAACTTGGAGAAAAGCCTTTGAGGGAATAGGACAAAGAAAGCTGTTTTAAAATGGATTATCCAGAAAAATTAAATATCGCTTTTGCAGGAGGACCCTGCACAGGAAAATCAGTTGTTGCAGCTGCACTTTTTGCAAAATTAAAGGAATTTGGACTTGATTATGATCTAATTTCTGAAGAAAAAAGAAAAATCTCTAGAGAATTCGGAGATTATAAGAGTCCATTTGACAGATTTTATATATGGAGACAACAAGAAAGAGAAGAGCTTCGTTCAACTGCAAAAGATGGCTTTATAACAGATGCCCCTCTTTTTCATTTTTATGCTTCTGCAAAAATGTATTCTTCAGAACCAAGAGACGATTTAGCAGTTAGAGAATTATTTAGAATGTGCCTTGAAATAAGAAATAGATATCAATTAATAATAATGGCTGAAAATCCTGAAGAACTTCCTTATAAAGTTGATGGAGTAAGATATGCTGGAAGAGAAAAAGCTGTTGATAAACACAGACTTGTAAGAACTTTTGTAGAACATCATCATCCAGATAAATTATTTTTAGTTCATGGAAACTTGAATACAAGATTAGAACTAATTATAAAAAATATTGAATCTAGGGGAAAAGAATTAAAGCCACTCCCTTATTAAAAAATAATAATTTTTGCAAAACCTTTTATATTAATACTTAAAAACTCAAAAATCTTCTGTTTTTTATGACCCATATTAAAAGACTGGTGATGCATGGTTTCAAAAGTTTTCCAAGAAAAACAGAAATTCCTTTTACTTCTGGAATCAATGTCATATTAGGGCCAAATGGAAGTGGAAAAAGCAATATCTCAGATGCCCTCTGCTTTGTCTTGGGAAGATTAAGCATAAAATCAATGCGTGCTGCAAAAGCAAAGAATCTTATTTTTATGGGAACAAAAGCAGCCTCTCCAGCAAAAGAAGCAATTGTTGAACTTGTATTTGATAATACAGACAAGACATTTTCAATTGAAGAAAATGAAATCTCAATAAAAAGAATTGTAAGATTAAATGGCCAGAGCATTTACAAAATAAATAATCAGACAAAAACAAGACAGGAAGTATTGTCCCTTCTTGCACAGGGGGGAATAGATCCTAATGGATTTAATATAATTCTTCAGGGAGAAATTCAGAATTTTGTAAGAATGCATACAGAAGAAAGAAGAAAAATAATTGAAGAAGTTTCTGGAATCTCCATTTATGAATCAAGAAAGGAAAAATCTCTCAGGGAGTTGGGAAAAACAGATGAAAAGTTAAAAGAAATTCTCTCTATTTTAAGGGAAAGAACAGCTTATCTCAACAATCTTGAAAAAGAAAGACAGCAGGCGCTAAGATACCAGAAAATTGAACAGGACATCAAGAAATTCAAGGCAAGCATAATTAACTTTGATTTAAACAAAAGAAAAAAGCATCTTGAAGAGATTAATGAATCCATAAACAAAAAGAACAAGGAAATAGGAAAGATAAAAAGTGAGATTTTAAATCTTGGAAAAGAAGTGAGAAATTCTGAGGAAAAAATAGAATCAATAAATAAGAAAATCCAGGCATCAACAGGATTGGAGCAGGAAAAGCTCAATCAGGAAATTGCAAATACAAGGGCGGAAATAGCAGGATTAAATGTTAAAATTGAAAATTATGAAAATAAGCTTTCAAATATTGAGAAACAAAAGCAGGAACTTCAGGAATTGATAAAAAATAATGAGATTGAAATAAAGAGCCTGCAGAAAGAATCTCCTTCTGGAACAAAAAATGAAAGAGACATAAATGAAAAAAAGAAAGAACTTGAGATTCTTGAGGAAAAAAGAAAAAAGTTTTATATGATTAAATCAGAGCTGAAGTCCATAAGAGATAGGTTTGAGGATAAAAAATCAATATTGCAGAATTATAACAGCGAATCAGGATTTTTGATAAAACAAATAGAGGCATTATCAGGGGAATTATTTGACAAAAAAACAATCCCGGAAAAAGTTGAGGAATTAACAGGATCTCTTACTCAGAAAAAAGAAATTCTGGAAAATCTTAATAAAAGGGAAATTGAGCTTGAGAAAATTGCTTATTCCAATGAAAATGAAATAGAAAAGCAAAATAAAATAAAAAGCACAATTTCCAAAATGGATATTTGCCCCCTTTGTAAAAGCAAAATAACAAAAGAGCATATAGAGCAGATATCTAAAGAAATATCCCCTATCATGGATTCTTTAAAAAAAGAACTGGAAAGTTCAGACAGGGAATTAAGCCAGATAGGAAGTAAAAAAGGGCTTCTTAAAGAGGAAATAGAGAAACTCAATCAGGAGATTTCAAAAAGAAATCTTGATTTAATAAAACTTTCAAATGTTGAAGACAAGAGAAATCAGATAAAAAATATTAATGAAAAAGTCCTTATAGTAAAAAAGGAATTATCTGAGCTTGAAAAAATAAAAAATAATCTTGAGGATTCCTTTGATAAATATTCCAATATAGAGCAGAAATATGAAACAGCAAGAATAGAGGTTCAGGAGATCTCTCTGAGAACAAAGGAAAACATAAGCTCTGAGGTTTCTTTTAAGCAAAGGGAATATGAGCGTTCAAAAATATCCCTGAAACAGTTTTTAAGGGAGGAGGAGGATATAAAAGAGGAGCTTGAAATTCTTCAGAATCAGTTTGATGAAAAAGAAATATTTTTGAATAAAAAAAGAAAACAGGAAGAGGAATTAACAGTTAAATTTCATAAGTTAATAGAAGAAAGAGATTTCTTTCATGCTAAAATAAGAAAAAGCGAGCAGGATTCTTCTATTAAAAAGAACTTTGTTTATAATGTTGAACAGGAGATAAATAATATTAAAATAGAAAAAGCGAGAGTTGATGCAGAAATTGAAAATCTTGAGATTGATATGCTGGCATTTCCAAATATGGAACTGATAAAAGGAACCAGGGAATTTCTTGCAGAAAGATTGAATAAAGCCCAGGAGATAATATCAAACATGGGTCCTGTAAACATGCGTTCCCTTGAAGTTTATGATGAAATAAAAAAAGAATATGATACAATAAAAGAAAAAGCAGAAAGCATAAACAAGGAAAAAGAAAGCATCTTAAGGATAATTCATGATATTGATGTTAAAAAGAAAAAAACTTTCTTTAAAACACTGGATGAATTAAATCAGATTTTTTCAAGGAACTTTAGCCAAATAAGCACAAAAGGACAGGTTTCTCTTGAACTTGAAAACAAAAAGGAACCTTTTGAAGGAGGAGTTGGGATTTTGGTAAAAACAGGGCATGGAAAATATTTTGATGTAACCTCGCTTTCAGGAGGAGAACAGACAATGGTTGCTCTTTCCCTTATTTTTGCAATACAGGAATTAAACCCTTATTGCTTTTATATTCTTGATGAAATTGATGCAGCACTTGACAAAAGAAATTCAGAAAGACTCGCAAATCTTCTCAAGAAATATATGCAGCAGGGGCAGTATATTATAATAACGCACAATGATGAGGTTATTACCCGTGCCACAAATCTCTACGGCCTATCAATGCATGAAGGGGTTTCTAAAGTTGTGAGTTTGAGAGTTTAGTCATGCGTCCCCGCTTTGTTGTGGATACAAGCATTGTTTCACAAGTTTGCATAATGCATGAAGGAGTTTCTAAAGTTGTGAGTTTGAAGGTGTAATTTTGTAAAAAGAAAAGTTTATATAGTAATATCAATTGATATTATTAATAATTAAATTTAAAATGGAATCTCAAACAATAAAAAAAGAAAGAAAATATATGAATACCAATGAAATAGCCAGAAGCCCAACACTGCAAACGGTTCTGATGGTAGAAAAATTCATAGAAGAAAATTCAGGAGAATACAAAAAAACAGACTTATTTAAAAATCTCCCTAAGAAAGTAATGTGGCAGACTTTTCAGGTTATAATGGAATATTTAGGAAGTATAAATAAAATAGTTTATGATAAAGAAGGATATGTTGTTTATATCTGGAATCCAGAATTTTTTGAGAAAATAAAAAACAGACAATCTATAAAATTATGAAGCCAGAAAAGGTTGTATTTGTTGATGGAAGTTTAGAGAAATCATTTAACGAACTAAATAAAGTAGATCCTGTTAAAAAAGCATTAATTAGAGCAATCTCTACTTTACAGGAGGATGCTTTCTCTGGAAGAAATGTAAAGAAGAATCTTATTCCAAAATCACTCATTCAAAAATACGGGCTAAACAATCTCTGGATTTACAATCTTCCAGATGGATGGAGAATGTTATATGTTTTAACTTCCTCAAAAGAAGTCCAGATTATAGCTGTTATCTTAGATTGGATGGACCATAAAGATTATGAAAAATTATTTAACTTTTAAAAAGAAGAATTTATTATTGAAATGAAAATTATAGAAAAATATTATGATAACAAAGGGAAATTAAGAATTCTTAGGAATAAGGAGGATAAAAAAGATCCAATTATAAGGTTTAAGATATTAAATAATGAAAAAGAATTTCCTTGCTGTGATTTTGGAGGGACATGCACAAATATAGCTTATGCAGAAGTCTATCCATTTTTAATAAAAGATAATAAAAAGAGGGGATGGAGCTATTTATGCAGAAAACATTATTTTAAGGAACAAAAAAGATTGAAATTTAAACTTCCTGCTTGTTTAAAGGTTGAATGGTAATTCATAATCATATTCCTTCAATTAATTCTTTTTTCAAACAATTTAAATAAATCAGAGACTTCTCTATTTAATGGATAATTTTGTGATTTCCCTCAAGGTGTTTGGAAATCATCCTTCAAATACAAGTGGAAAATCAAAAAAAAAACCTGGAGGTTGTTTTTAAATGGATAAAGAGCAGTTAATGAGCCTGTTAAAAAGCGAGAATTTCAATGAGAAAATAATAAATGCCTTTTCAAAAGTCAAAAGAGAGAATTTTGTTAATACTAACATGAAGAATATGGCTTATGAAAACATAGCCCTTCCAATAAGCGAGTCTGAAACTATTTCCCAGCCATCTACAATAGCACTGGCTCTTTCAATGTTAAAACCAAAGGAAAATCAGAAAATTCTTGAAATTGGTTCAGGATGCGGTTATGTTCTTGCCTTAATTTCTGAAATTGTCGGGGAAAATGGAAAGGTTTTTGGAGTAGAAATTGTAAAAGAGCTTGCAGAAAGATCCAGGATTAATCTTAAGAATTACAAGAATATAGAAATATTTAACTTAAATGGAAATAAAGGCCTTTTGGAAAGAGCTCCTTTTAACAGGATTTTAATAAGTGCTGCTCTTGAAGAAGTGCCAAATGAGATTTTATCTCAATTAGATGAAAAAGGGATACTTGTTGCACCTATTGGTCCTGGATTTATGCAGACTCTTACTTCAATAAGAAAAATTGAAGAGAATTTTATTATAGAAAAGGAAATTCCAGGATTTATTTTTGTTCATTTTGTCAAATAAGAGAACATTATTTTAGGCTTTTTTCTAAATTATTTTTTTTAATATAATCTTCTTTAAGCTTACGGGGAATTTTTTCATAAGGGACTTGCGTATATTCGCTTCCTCCAGCTTCATTTATCCTATTAATTGTATCACAAAGAGTATAGCATCCAGAATAAAATTTAGACTCCCTTTCTTTATAATACTCTTTTCTGGAATCCACTAATCTATTAAAGAAATATACTCCAGCAGCAAATGCCAAGACAGTTAATGTACTTACAATATATTTAAGAAGCACTCTTTTATTTAATCCCACAATTAAAATAAGTATTTTTGTTTTTTAAATTATTGTTTATTTAATTTATATTCAAGCTGGTTTTCATTGTATATTGCTTCTTTTTGCTTGAAATTTGGTTCAGAAAAATTCAATTCCCACCCCTTCTCAATCCAGTATTTTGCAGAATCATAAGTTGTTTTGCAAGTATCTTTAATTTCTTTTATATAAAAAGAATTTACTTTATTTTGATATTCAATATTGTCCTGTACTCTGGAATTTTTTGAAACTAGCAGAGCTATTCCTGCAAGAGCCAGAACAAAAAGAAAACTCCCTCCTACTTTTTCCAAGGAATATTCTCCCTCCCTATGTAAATCTTCTTTTTTCTTCTTTTCTTTATTAAGATTAATATTTGGGAAATCAGGGGTATTATTCATAATACCTAATTAAAAAGAAGGTTTTTAAAAATTATTGTAATGAATTTAAATCTTATTATTATCTTGGGGGAATAATTTTGTATTTAAAAGATAAGAATATGTTAATGCATTAAGTTTATGGGCACATTGTTCAATTCATTAATTAGCTAAGAGAGTATGATAGATGATATGATTTTACTGGAATAATAATTTATCTTTTCTTAGGATTTTCATTTTCTTTATATTTCCTGACAATTCTTTCTATTTCAGAATAAGGAACTTCCTTGAATACCCATCTGTCTGCATCACCCCTCATTAAATCATCATGGTTAAAGTAGACATAATCTCCTAAGCCATTATCTCCATAGAACTTTAATTTAGCTTCCGGGGATATGCATTCCTTAAGCAATATTTCATGATATTCTTGTTTGGTTCTTTCAATTTTT
>CAZIZL010000036.1:0-364 GCA_964543665.1 Candidatus Woesearchaeota archaeon
AGTTTGTTTGATTTGCTAAAAAGTTCATTCAGGCAGACTCCTGATTATGTAATTGTTGGTGAAGTCAGAGGCAAAGAAGCCTCTGTTTTATTTCAGGGTATGGCTTCAGGACACTCTTCAATAAGCACTATTCACGCAGATTCTGTTGATACTCTTATAAAAAGGCTTGAAACTCCTCCTATTGAACTTTCACCTACACTGCTGAATGTTCTTGATTGTGTCTGCATTATGACTCATGCAATTGTAAATAAAGAAGAGACAAGAAAATTAAAAGAAGTTGTGGAGATAATCAATGTAACTCCTGATGGGATAGCACTCACAAACACCCCTTTTATATGGAATGCAATGGAAGATGAATTTTATT
>CAZIZL010000036.1:374-1198 GCA_964543665.1 Candidatus Woesearchaeota archaeon
AGCAAAATCTTTGAAAAAATAAGAAAGAGATATGGAATAAAAGTTGAAGACCTGGAAATGGAATTCAGAAAAAGAGTGCAATTATTACACCAAATCTATCAGAAGAAGATATTCAAGTTTGAAGAGGTGCAGGAGATTATCAATGAATATTACAAAAAACCAGCAGAAGTTTTAAAGAGACTGGGTGTTGAGTAAAAAATATAAAAACTATCTCTTTGTGTCTACATAGAAAGATTTATAAATATTGTAGACATAAAATATCTATGGTTTATACAGAAACAAGAAAGATAAATGGAAAAAAATATTATTATAGAGTTCTCTCTGTGAGAAAGGAAAAAAAAGTTTCAAAACAAAGAGTGTATTTGGGGGCTGAACTGAATAAAGAGGAACTAAAGAATAGGGAGAAGGAAGCAGATGAGAAACTCCTGAATAAAAAACCCAAAAAGGAGATTGAGAAAATCAAAAAAAAGATAATTCCCATACTTAAAAAAAATAAGGTAACTAAAGCAGGAATCTTTGGAAGCTATGCAAGAGGAGAACAAAGAAAAGACAGTGATATTGATATAGCTGTTCAGATTAATGATAAAAAAATGAGTTTGCTTGGATTTATCAGATTAATCAGACTATTGGAGGAAACATTAAACAAGAAAGTTGATTTAGTGGAATATTCTGCAATTAAACCAATCATAAAAGACTCTATATTAAACGAAGAGGTAAGAATACTATGAAAAGGGATGTTAATCTGTTCATACAGGACATTTTAGAAAATATAAGGGATTTGGAAGTATTTTCAAGGGGGTTAAATAAGGAAGAATTTGCAAAAA
>CAZIZL010000036.1:1208-6885 GCA_964543665.1 Candidatus Woesearchaeota archaeon
AACAAAATGCTATAATAAGAAGTCTTGAAGTAATTGGGGAAGCTGTTAAAAACATCCCTGATTCCTTTAGAGAAAAACATTCAAGCATACCCTGGAAAGACATATCCGGGCTCAGAGATATTTTAAGCCATGCCTATTTTGGACTTGATATTGACAGAGTCTGGAATATTATAGAAATAGATTTGCCTGTTCTTCGAGAAGAAATAAAAAATATAAAAACATAAAATAATTAAGATGGTATGGAAAAATATTAATGGACATTTAACAAAAGAATTTGAATTTAATAATTTTGCAGAAGCTATAGATTTTGTGAATAAAATCGCACCTCTTGCAGAAAGAAAGAATCATCATCCAGATATTTTCATACATTCTTACAAAAAAGTGAGGATAATGCTCTTTACACATTCAGAGAATAAAATCAGTGAAAAAGACTATTCAATGAGCAGGGAAATTGACAGACTGCAAAAACAGAAATAGCAAGAAAAGAATTCTTAGAGAATCAGTAATCAAAATATTTAATAATGCGAACTACGTTTTTCTAAAATGAGAAAGTATAAAGAAAAGGAGGGGAATTTCGAAGAAGAAATTCCTTTTTTGCATCAATTAATCATAACCCTTGGGGAAGCAGAATTAAAGCTTGAAGAAGCATATCAAAAAGGAAATGCAGCCCAGTTCAGGAATATGAAAGAATTTATTCTTAAAATATCAAATAAGATTTCAGAGGAGATGAATTATGGATAAAATCTCTGAATTTCAGAAATTAAGGGGGCTGGTTGAAAGGGAAAAGAAGATATACAGAGAATTGTACTCTCTTGAAAACTACATAAAAAAAGCAGATCCTGCTGAAAAGAGAATGATTTTGTCCCAGATTTCCATGCTAAAGAAAAATCTTTTAAGAACAAATAAGGAGATTCCTGAAGTCCTGGATAAGATACATCTTATAAAAAGTTTCCCCTCTTCCCAAAAAGAAATCCCAAAAGAAATTCATGAAAAGGCTCTTCCTGAGAAAAAAGAAGAGAAAAAAACTCCTGAAAAAGGAACCACTCTTAATCTTAAGGGAATAACTGGAGGAAAAGCATATTCTCTCAAAGATTTAAAGCCGACAAAGCTTGAGAAACAAACTCTTAAAAGGATGAAACAAAAAGAGGAAAAAAAGGAAGTGCAAAAAGAACAAAAACCAAATATCTATGTCCAGCTTGCAAACAGATGGTTCTCCAAACTATCCAATAAAATAATAGCAGATAAAACATTTAAGGATCTGGAAAGGGATTTAATTAAAGCCAATCTGCAGTTTACTCCAAGAAGCTATATTTCTGTGACAATTCTAAGCAGTTTGCTTTCTATTTTTATTGGAGCAGCTCTTTCAATATTTTTTCTTTTCTTCAATATAGAGGCAAATCTTCCATTTATAACAAGAACTCAGGAGGAATTCGGAATTAGATTCTTAAAAGTCATCTGGATTGTTGTCCTTGCCCCTATTGTGACATTTATGGGAATGTATATTTATCCTGGACTGGAGAAAAGTTCAACAGAAGCAAGAATAGATGATGAACTCCCTTTTGCAACAATACACATGTCTGCTATTTCAGGAGCAATGATTGATCCAAGCAGAATATTTGACATCATAATCTCAACAAAAGAATATCCGTTTATGGAAAAGGAATTTAAAAAATTAATAAATGAAATTAATATTTACGGATATGATTTAGTAAGTGCATTAAGAAACAGCGCTTATAATTGCCCAAGCAAGAGACTTTCGGAATTATTTAATGGACTTGCAACAACAATTAATTCAGGAGGATATCTGCCTGAATTCTTTGAAAAAAGATCACAAACACTTCTTTTTGAACATAGTCTTGAAAAAGAAAAAAGAACAAAAGCTGCAGAAACATTCATGGATATTTACATAAGCATAGTTATTGCTGCCCCAATGATTCTGATGATTTTGCTTATGATGATGAAAATAAGCGGATTAGGCATCTCTCTCAGCACTTCAGCTATAACTTTAATTATGGTACTGGCAGTCACACTGATAAATATTGTCTTTTTGACATTTTTGCAATTAAAGAAATAAAATGGAACTAAGAAAAATACACTTTATTGGAATAGGATTATCTATCTTAGTTATTGCAGGCGCATTCTTATTATCCGGGACAAAAATATTCTTTTTTCTTATCGGTACAGGTGTGCTTATTGGAGTCCTGCCTTTTGTAATCTCCCTGATTAATGAAACAAGAGAAGAAAATGAAAAAGAGGAAATGTTTCTTGAATTCACCAGAAATCTTGTTGAGAGTGTTAAAACAGGAACACCTATAAGCAAAAGCATAATTAATCTAAAAGACAAGGCATATGGGGTTCTTGGGGATAACATCAAAAAACTTGCAAATCAAATTTCATTAGGAATTCCATTAAATTCAGCTCTTCAGGTTTTTGCAAAAGATGTCAATAATAAAACTGTTTCCAGAACAATCACTTTAATAGGACAGGCAGAAAGAGCAGGAGGAGACATAGGAGAAATTCTTGAATCAGTTGCAGAGGCTGTAAGCATATCAGACAAAAAGGCTGCAATTTCCGCTCTTGTTGTTCAGGGATATATTATTTTCTTTGTCTTTATGGTAATTATCCTGATTATGCAGTTTCAGATTCTTCCAATGGTTTCTGGAATCGCAGAATTAGGGGCTGTTGGAGGGGGAACTTTTGCAAATATTGGAGGAGGGGAAACAATCAATCAGGAGGATATTTCAAATTCATTCTTATATTTATTATTAATACAGGGTTTTTTTACTGGACTGACTATTGGAAAATTAGGGGAGGGCGGAATCAAAGCAGGTGTAAAGCATTCATTTGCCCTTATGCTTATTTCTTTTATAGTCTCTGCCGGAGCAAACATAATTTTGGCATAAAGAAAGATTTATAATTAAAATATTGCTTCAATTATAATGAAAAGAGGGTATCTTAAAATAATCCTTCATGCTTTTTTAATTGCTGTTGTTGGAGTATTTGTAGTTGATTATTTTTCTCATTTATTCTTTTCAACTCCAATGGAAAGTCCTGCTTATTTTTTGGCCAAATTTGGTTGGTTTTTAATTTTTTCAATTTTGTTTCTTTCTCTTATTAAACTAAAGAAGAAAGAATTCCTTAAAGTCTTAATTGGAGGAATAGTTGTTTCTACTGTATGGGGCGGATATTACAATGTTTTCCCCTTGATATTTAATTATTCTCCTTATGGTTTTGCTTTGGCGGGATTATCTTTCCTAGGAATGGGACTTATTGGAACAGGCATTGCTTTTGGAATTGTTCATACTACGGCATTTATTGCAGGCTATTACTTAGGCAGAATTATCTTAAAAAAAGCTCCTAAGGTTAAATGAGCATCTTATTTATTTCTCAAGAGTCCGAAAGCAATTATGTTTGCCACAATTAATATAAAGATTATTAATGAAGTTGCTACAAATATTCTTAATCTTTTAAATCTCATTTAAGATTAAAATCCTCCTTATAAATTTTATTCTTATTAACACCTGATTTAACAAGACTTTTAATAATGCTTTCGAAATTTTAAACCTTTTTTAATTAACAAGATTTAAATAATTTATTTAATTAAGGAAAAGATGAAAAAAAAGAGAATAAAAGCAAAAGTAAGCAATAAAAACCTGCATCAGACTTTTGTTAAAATTCTTCTGAAATCTCCTGTTACTAATATCAAATTTTCCAAGAATAGAGTTTCTCTTAGTTTTTTTGATCACAAAATCTCAGACAAGATTACTGTCAAAAGAGAAGATCATGTTGCAGAATGGAGCAGAAAGAGAAGGGAAATTTTTATAGACAGGGATTTTGGAGAGGGGGAAAAGGAGAAATCATTCAGAGCCCTATGCATTCATGAATTAATTGAAAGATTTTTATTTGAAAAGTTTGGCCTTAATATTGATAAGGAAGCCCATGTTGTTGCAACTCAGAAAGAAAAAGAATATTTAGAAAGTGTAAAAGGCAATTGGAGAAGCCATGAATTAAAAGTATTCTGGAATTGGCATAAACTCGGGGGGCATTAATGGAATTTGAAAAAGTAAAGATTAACAAAAAGTTTGTTGAGAATTATGTGATTAAAAAAGAGAATGGAAAAGTGGAGATAAAATGATAATCCTAAATTTAGCATTATTTTTAGTATTTTTGTTTACATTAATAAAATGCGCAGATTATACAATTAAATATTCCTCTAGTATTGCAAGGATACTCCATTTTCCTGAATTCATTATAAGCTTTTTTATTGTTGCATTAATTTCTGTTCTTCCAGAGGCAACTATTTCTATTATATCGGCTTTTCAAGGAAGACCAGAATTAGGGCTTGGAACTTTATTGGGTTCAAATGTGGCTGATTTAACTTTAGTTTTTGGAATAGTTGCACTATTTTCTTCAAAAGGAATAAAAGTTAAAAGTAAAATATTAGGGGATAGTTTTTTTTATGTGATTTTGCTTTTATTCCCTCTTATTTTGGGATTTGACGGAAGATTTTCAAGAATTGACGGATTAGTGCTTGTTTTACTTGGGGGATTATTTTTTGCAAGAATATACACTGAAAGCAACAGGTATTATAAAAAATTTGAAAAAAACAAGCAAAAACATTTTTTTAAAAATCTTTTATTATTAATATTGTGTCTGGTAATCATTGCAGGAAGTGCCATCTTTACTGTGAAATTTGCAGTTAATTTTGCAAATGATATAAAGTTGCCGGCAATACTAATAGGATTAACAATTATAGCTTTGGGAACCTGCCTTCCTGAATTAGTCTTTTCAATAAAAGCAGTAAAAAAGAGACATGACAGTCTTGCTTTAGGGGATATACTTGGAACTGTAGTTACTGATGCAACAATAATGCTGGGTTTAGTTGCATTAATTTCCCCATTCAATTATAATCCCTACAATATTTACATTATCGGGGGTGCAATGTTTTTGTCAGGGCTTTTGGTAACTATTTTCATGAGGTCTGACAAATCAATAAATAAAAAAGAAGGTGTGTTTTTGATATTCTTATATATTTTATTTGTTTTTGCTGAGTTTTTAACAAATCATGTGTTAGGATTAAATTAAAAGATGTAAAAATTAAAAGAGATTCAATCCTAAGGATTAATGCCCCCACGATTAATAAATATCTGAAATAAAATAATTGAGAAAATTTCCAGAGGATAGAAGTATAGCAAAATAATACTAAAAACTTAATTTTAGCAACTATAACTCACTAATACTTGCAACTATGTTTCTAAAAACAAAAAATCCCGCCCTCCATTCGCCCTGATAAAAAATTAAAAATTTTAACAAAACATATCAGTTTAGTTTTGTTCTTCTGAAGAAGGTTCTTCTTTCTTTTCCTCGTCTTCTTCTGTTCCTTCTTTGTCCTCTGATTCATCTTCAGAGGTTTCGTCTTCGTCTTTTGTTTCTTCTGTCATATTTTTCCAAAGAAATGAGGGTATAAAAGTGTTTGCTTAATGTTTAAAAAAGCTTTAATGAATAAAATTTATCAACCTGTTATTATTAAATAATATTATGAAAAAGAAATACACTTTCAGAAATTACATTGAATATATGAAAGACAATCCTAGAGGATTATTTCTTCTTACTTTTCTATGTTTCAAAAGAAGTTACAGAAACCGGAGAAGTTGTTTTTGATACAAGTTTAGTCAAG
>CAZIZL010000037.1:0-6881 GCA_964543665.1 Candidatus Woesearchaeota archaeon
AATGTTTTATATCTGCTTTTAGACAATAACCTTGTGAGGTGAAATTCTTGGTTATCTTCCTTCTAAATATCTCAAATCTATCTAATGCTAATAAAGTTCCTTTTTCTTTTCTATTTGCACAAGAATCATAAATAAATATCTTATCAAATACAGGTTCAATAATTTGAATTAGAACATGATGAACTATTCTATCTCTAAATACGGATTTAGAAATTTTACGAGTCTTTGGGTCTCGTAAAATAAAGGTCTTTAATGATTGTGGCTTGTAAGTTTGAAGAGTCAATTCATTATTTAATAATTTTAAATGATTAGGCAAATTGATTTCAAATTCTTTTATATAATCTTTATTTGTTTTTCCTTTTCTTGCATTTTTCCAGGCAAGAATTAAATTCTTTAAAGAGATAATTTCAGGATAAATATTATTATAAGTTTTCATTTTAAGTTTGTCCTGGAGATAAACTATTCCAAGATTCGCGTTCCTGTTAGACGGATTCCTGTTACAGTTCAGGTTAGCCCTGTCGGAATCCGCATAGAACCTCGCGAATCATATAGCTAATTTACCAATTACCACCACAATTTCAAATTTTCACATTCTAGACTTTCTCATGACCCCACTCATTTTAGCTGGGATTACATTCGTAAAGTCATTCGCTACTAATTGTTATTGTTGAATTTCATGACTTAAAATAAATCTAAATGATGTGCTAATAAATTAACATGTAGTCCATCTCCATATCTCTTACTCAAGGAAACAAAGAGTTTTAGGACATATGATAAAAGAAGAAACTGTTTAAAAAATTTTCTAAAAACCTTGTTCAATTACTAGATGCGAGTAAAACCTTACTCTCGCTGCTTCGCAGCACGTACCCCAAGACTCGCGCCCCTGTAAGACGGACCCCTGCCACAGTCCAGGTTAGCCCTGTCGGAACCCGCATAGAACCTCGCGACAGAATTATTATCACTTCTTGGATTCCAATAATATAAATCTCCTGATTTAATGTCTTTACTTGGAAGTCCTTGACCTGTGTGAGATTTTATTAAATAATCATCTAAAGAAATTCCCGGTGTTTTGTCTTTCATTAAAGTGTTTTTATCAATAACTTCTGAGTTTTGAGGAACTAAATTTCCATTTTCATCTAGTTTATGATTATAATTAATATGTAATTTATTATCTTTTATTTTAAAATCAGCATCAAGCCATTCTGCTCTCCAAGGGCTTCTTACCTGAGTAATATCTTTGAATATCTCTAAATATTCCTGATTGTTTGAGTCTTTAAGATATTTTAGAAATTCAAGAAATTCTGGAATTGTAGGCATTTTTTCTCCATTTTCCTGAAGTAATTTATGTGATTCAAACCAATTCTTTCCAAGATTAGTTCTTTGTTTTGCAAAATAAGTATTTATTGAAGGAACATAAACAAAATTAGATTCATTGAAAGAAGATGTTTTTGCTTTTGATTCTAAACTAGGAAAATTATAATTTACTCTAGAAAGTTCTAATATTTTCTTTGCTCTTTCAAACTCATTATTATCCTTTATCTCAATTATTGGTGCCATAGAATTTACAGAAATTTAATATTTATAAATCTTTCTATCTAGTTACTATTAAATAAAAGTAACAAATACTCACAATAGAATTATTCTCCTTTAGGAAGATAAGTTAATAACTTATAATTCTCTTAAGAGCATTGTTAAACCATTACTAAATTTTGATAATATAATAACCAAGTATAATTTTACCTTGGTAATTCTATTGCTATTTTAAAGAGTATATTTCATAAAATAGAATAACTTATAAACATATAATTTTTGTTTAAAGAATGGTGGTGATAAAAGAGGTATCTGCAAAAGAGATTTCTGACTCAAGAAAAGATAAAACTATCTTCATTTCTATTAAAACCAAGACAGGAAAAGAGTTTTCTGCATCGTCCCCAAATGGGAAATCAACCGGAAAATATGAGACAAAACCCTATAAAAAAAATTCAGAAGAGGACATAAAAACATTAAAAAAATTCAAAGAATATTTCTCAGAGGAAATTATTGAGAAATTTGATGATCTAAAAAGAATAGAAGATATTCTTGAAGGACATATTGGGGCAAACACTCTTTTTGCATTTGAATCTGCATTATTAAAGGCATTTGCAGACGAGCAAAAAAAAGAAATATGGCAGTTAATAAATCCTTCTGCAAAAAAATTACCAAGACTTGTTGGAAACTGCATTGGTGGAGGAAAACACTCTGCATTGCTTAATGGAAAAAGGCCTGATTTCCAGGAATTTTTACTGATTCCTGATTCAAATTCTGTTGAAAAAGCATTTGAAATGAATAAAAAGGCAAAAGAAAAAGCAGAAGAATTTCTAAGAAGAAAAGATTCAGATTTCAAAGGAAATAAAAATGATGAAAATGCATGGATTACTTCCTTAAATGAAAAGGAAATTTTTGATATTATGAATAAATTAAATATTCCTATTGGAACTGATATTGCCTCTTCTGGATTTTACAAAAGAGGGAAATACTCCTATGAAAATCCGCTTTTAAAAAGAAATTCTGAAGAGCAATTTGGATATATTGCAAACTTAATTAAAAATTATGATTTACTTTATATTGAAGATCCTTTTTCAGAGGAGGATTTTGAGGGTTTTTCAAAATTATTAAAAAAATTCCCAAATTCCCTGATCGTGGGTGATGATTTGACTGTTACAAATTCAAAAAGACTTAAAAAAGCAATTGAAATGAAAGCAATTAATGCAATTATTATAAAACCCAATCAATGCGGTTCTTTGCTTGAAGTGAAAAAGGTTGCTGAACTGGCAAAGGAAAATGGAATTAAAATTGTTTTTTCACACAGAAGCGGGGAAACAGAAGAAACAATTTTAGCTGATTTGGCTTTTGGTTTCCAGGCAGACTTTTTTAAATGCGGAATTGAGGGCGATATTCGAGAGTTAAAAATAAAGAGGTTAATTGAAATAGAAAAAGGGTTAAAATAATTTATTAATTGCATTAATGAATTCGCGAACATCTGGGATTAAATCTTCTGCTAAAGAATGAAATACTAATTCATTATCAATTCTTCCATACTCGTGCGCAATTATATTTCTCATACCTTTTGCACTCCGTAATCTTTTTGAAAGTTGTAAACTGACTATCTTATTTTCAACAAGGATATCAAAAACTTCTTTTTCCTGTTCTGGTTGTTTTAGATTCTTAAATTTTATAATTATGAAAGACAAATCTATTACTGCCTTGATTATCTTTTCAAAATATCTCTCTCCAATTGCTCTTAATTTATAATCTGTTTTATATTCTTCAAAATCTTCTGGAAGAGAGCCTTCAAGCTCCGCTAGAAACTCTTCTAACTCAATAATTTTATCATCTAATCTATTTTTATCCATTCTTAAATAAAACCCTGTTATTTTTTAAAATACTTTCTTTTACCTTTTCAGGGAGAAAATTAAAGACTTGTATGTCCATCTTATCAGGAAGTTGCCCTGAAACCTCTTTTCTAAAATCAAACGCCTGCTTTTTGGTTATATCTGAAAACTCAATTGCTATATCAATATCTGATTTTATTGTTAATTTATTTTCAATAAACGAGCCAAATAAAATAATCTTCTTTATTTTATTTTTAAAGGGATGTTCTAAAATAATTTCTTTTGCTTCCTGGATAATCTCTTTAATTGACTGGGCTTTTTTTAAATCAAATTCATTTTCAAATTTTGATATTTCTTTTATAAATTGCAATTTCCTTCTTATATCCCTGGATAAACGATTCTTTTCTGATTGAGTTAAACTGATTCCATTAATCTGCTTTTCAATTATCTTAATCTCCCTTTCTCCAAATATTTTTCTGGAATTCTCATTTGTTTTTAAAAATTGAATTAAGTTCATTATAACCTCCATAATGGTTATTATAACCTATATAATGGTTATTTTTATATCTTTGGGTTTTTTTTGCAATAAATAAACAAGTGAAATAGAAAAGTCAATTAAATAATCCTCAAACCCTTATCACAATCTTTAAAAACTAATTTTTCTCTAAATTGACATGACTGTAAAGAAACCTAAAGAAGATAAAGAAGAAAAATTAGCAGATAGAAAGCTTGGAGAAGAAGTTGAAGAAACAATGGAAGGAAAAGCTCTTGAAAAAGCTGCTGAAAAAGAATCTGTTGATGAACATGTTGTAAAAGATTTAGAAAAGAAAAAGAAAGCTCTTTTGGAAAAGGCTGTTAAATTAAAAGCAAAGATTGAAACAACCAGCACCGAAGAATTAAAAGATCAGATTAAAATCAAAAAAAGAACTGATATGATTATTCCCCTTGAGGAATATGTAAAAGCGGGGATTTATCTTGGAACAAAGGTTGTGACACCTGAAATGAGGCCTTTTGTTTACAGAAGAAGAGCAGACGGGCTAGCTATTTTTAATACAGATCTAATAGATGAAAAATTAAAAGAAGGTGTTGAATATCTCTCAAAATTTAATCCAGAAGCTATAATTCTTGTATGCAAAAGACAGGCTGGATGGAAAGCTGCAAAAAAATTCGCTGAATTGACTGGTATAAGAGTATTTACCAAAAAATATCCTGCAGGAATTTTAACAAACACTACTCTTCCTGATTTCTTTGAAAATGAATTAACAATTGTAATTGACTCTTGGTTTGATAAAAATGCACTTAAAGATACTTTAATAGTCAAGAAAAAAGTTTTAATGATTTGTGATACAAATAACTTTTCAAAGGGAGCTGATCAAATTATTATTGGAAACAATAAAAGCCCGAAAAGTTTGGGCGTTATCTTTTAGATTTTGGCAAGAGGATATTGCAAAGAAAGAGGAATAGACAAGGAAGTTCCTGATTTGGAGTGGTGGACAGGGGAACTTGAAGAGTCTGAAAGAGGCGCAAGTAAGGGTGTCTGATTCTAATTAATTTTATAAAACCTGTTTTATTTTATTTATAGAATGAAAAAAAAGAAGTGGATTAATAGATTAAAAAAAGATTTTAATTTAATTACAGGTATAATGATTTTTATTCTTCTTATTGGAAGTGCTTTTAGCGTTAGTTTGATTTTTGGTATTGCTTTTTTTCTTGGTTTTATTTTTTCTCTATATAATAAAAGCCTTGATAAAATGCCTTTTTTGCCCATTATGCTTTTTTTAGGAGGATTAATTGTAAGAACAGCGTTTATCTGGTTTTTGCCCTCTGTTTTAAATTCAAAAACCTATCTTGATTTAGGATTATCTTTAATTATATTTTTAGGAATATTTTATATGGGGGATAAAGTCAAAAAAGGAAAAATTTGATATTCTCTAATGCAATAATCCTTAAAAATTGAAACCTCTTTTTTTAATTATGAAAATCAGAGATAACCCTATGTGCCCTATTTTCACATATTTTGTAGAGAATTGTTTAAACAAAAAAGAAGTTCAATTTTTTACAACAAATTATGAAAAAATTCATAGATTTTTTTATGATGCAAAACTAAAATATCCAGAAATATTTAAAGAAATGAATTTTAATACAAATGGACATTTCCCCTTCAGTAAGGATATTGATGAGGACTTATTTATATTAAAATCAGCAGGCTTGCTTGTTTCTATAAGCCCGCAGGAAAGATTGTATCTTTTATCAAAAAGATTCCCTGAAAAATTTCCAGGTTCAGAAAATAACCAGTCGGAACTAAAAACTCTTGCAAATAATTTTTATAATGAATTGGGCTGTGATGAAAAAGGAAATATTGGAAAACACACAAAATTTAATGGATTGGAAAAAATAGTTTAATCTTCGCTAGCTTCTTCAATTTTCTGGAGAAATTCCTGATTTTTATTCACAAACATCTGTATTAATTGCTTTTTGGTTTTTGTTTTATTTGCAAATTTCATCTTAAGAATTTCGCTTATTGCTGCGACTGAATAAATTTTAAGTTCTGGCTTCATCTCAAAAGAATTAAATTCCTTTAGAAACTTCTTTATTATCTCTTCTGCATCTGCTGAATATTTTTCATTTAAATAATCCAGTGCATAACTTGCTGCATGAACCATTGCCACTTCTTTGTCTTTTATCATTTCTACCTCGGATTATTTCCTGAAGAATATCCTCTTTTTAAGATTTGTTGTGGGAGAGTTACATAGATTTAATGTGCTTTAAACTATAATTATTTTTATAAAGTATTTTTTCATATTGAACTTATGGATATTGATAAAATTGTTGATATGATAGAGCATTATGTTGATTTATCTAGAAATTATGCTTTAATTTCTAAAGAAAAAGATAAAACAAAACAAAAGAATTATCTGTCAAATATAAACTATTCTATAAAAAAATAAAAGAAATTGTTCCAGAAGAGATTCAAGAAAAATTAAGAATGAAAGTGGAAGAAATAGAAAAAGAAATATACAAGCATTTTTCAGATGAATTTCCAAACATTTCTGAACTATAAATACGACGACAAAATTGAATTTTATCTTCGAAAGATTTATAAACCTTATTTTTGTGAGATATTCGTTAATTAAGATGAGTGCCTTAATAAAATTTTCAAATTCTAAGGTATGATGTATGTAGAAGCAGTCATCTATTTGTAATTTAGTCAATAAGCCAATAGTTAGGAAGATTGTGTGAAGTGATTTCTTATCTTATGAAAGAAATTGCGGAATGGAAATTTATCAATTATATTCGGTAAATTTATGATATTCTTTAAATCTAGTTGATCCTGCTAGCGGCTGCGGCTCTCTGGTTTGCGTTTAGACATGCAAGTTTTTTCGTTTCTTCGGAATTGAAAAGCGAACTGCTCAGTAACACGTAGCTAACCTGCCCTTAAGTCGAGGATACCCTCGGGAAACTGAGATTAATACTCGATAGGAGATATACCCTGGAATGAAATATCTCTCA
>CAZIZL010000038.1:0-6772 GCA_964543665.1 Candidatus Woesearchaeota archaeon
GGTTCCGTATGCCAGTTACCCTGCCGTTAATTTTGCATCTTTCGCCAATATTTGTCTTTGAAAGAACTTCCCCAACCAATTCTAGTTTTGGCATTAAAAATTCTATCGTCGCACTACTTTTAAATCTTACCTTATATTTCCCTTCCTCTTTTTTTCACCCCCCCATAGTAACTACATATCGTAAGATTTATATACTTTGAATGTCAATGAATAATAAGAAAATCACGGATTTTCATGTTTCCAGAATAAACTAGGAAAAAGAAAAATGACATTGGAAAAATTGTTTAAGCCATTGAAAGGAATTGCAACGGGACTAGCGATGCTCGTGGCTGTTGCCGGTTGCGGTGACGGCGGAAGTTCAAGTGTTTACGACCCGGCAATAAAGATAGCCAGAAATTTCGGAAACGGTTATTCCGGAGAAATTGAATATGACATCTCCGTTGAAGCCAAAAAGCCCGTGGATTTTGTTGAAGTTTCAATCAACGGAGGAAGCGTGGAAAAATACATCAATGATTCCCAAGAAAATCCGTATGAAATGGGATATGTCGCAAAAATAAAAAAGGAAAATGCGATTGACGTTTATGCCGGAAATGCACATGAAAGTGATGCATTTTCAGCTATGAGTGAAAAAGTTGCAACGGGAACAACTGATGCAGAAGATGGTGTTGTTGATGAACCTCTTGTTAATAATGGATATAATTTAGGAACCAATTATAATAAAAATGTCTCTTATTTTGTAAGTGCTGAATGTGGAAATATTAATGAGGTAGATTATTCTGTTACAGATAATAATTCTCCCCTTGGTGAAATAATTATTGAATATGTTAGTGATACAGATGATTTAACTGAGAAACTTAACGATAAAACTAAACTTGATTGTGCTGATATTCCAAATAAATATTTTGTTAATCTCCCAAAAGAAGAAACAAAATCAAGATTACAGGGTTGGATTAATAATAATTTCAATAATTAAATTATTTGTCCACTTACATTTATATCATCCCACAATGCATAATCATTATTATTATCTTGATTATCATCCATATCTAACCAGAATCTTACTGATTCTCGCTTAATCCTTTTCTCTCTCTTATCTTTCTTATTACATCTGCCTGCAAGTTTTGAGGGATTTTTTCAAACAGCTGGTCCATCAAAGAGCTAACTCCGCGGCCCTCTGTTTCGCTTCACAAATCATTGCTCCATCCAATCATTTCAGCGACAGGAATTTTTGATTTGATGTGCATCATTCCCATTTCCTGCGTCATGTCAATCAACTGCCCTCTCTTGCTCCCGACAAGTTTTGTGACAGCGCCCATGAAAGATTCCGGAACTTCTATCAAATGTATCTGCAACGGCTCAAGCAAAGTCGCTCCCGCCGATTTCATCGCTTCCTTTATTGCTTCCCTTACTGCGGGATAAACTTGCGCTGGACCCCTGTGTATTGCGTCTTCATGAAGCTTTATGTCAGCCAAAGCTATTTTCATCTTAGTGCAGGGCTCTCTTGCCAAAGGCCCCTGATCCATAACCATTTCAAATGCATCCAGAATCATTTCAATTACTTCTCCTATATGGACTTCTCCCCTTGTTTCATCAAAAAACATGTTTCCCTTGTAAATATCCTTGACATTTCTGATTTCATCACTTCCCCACCCGATTTTTGAAAGTGCATTTGTAACAGCTTCAACTCTTTTTTTAACTCTTCCTTCTGATAATTCTCCTTTTTCAATTAAATCATCTAATTCTTTATCTAATGGCTCAACTTTTATAAAAAAACTATTATGTTTGTTTGGACTTCTTCCTTCAAATGCCTCACCTGAGGATTTTCCAACTGATTCTCTGTAAACAACAATTGGATTTGAGGTTTTAACTTCAAGTCCTTTTTCAGTTTTGATTCTGTTTTCAATAATCTCCAAATGCAGTTCTCCCATTCCAGAAATAAGGCTTTCTCCTGTTTCCTCATTAATTGAAACTTTTATTGAAGGATCCTCTTTTGAAACTTTTCTCAGTATCTCAATTAGCTTTGGCAAGTCAGCTGTTTTAGTCACTTCAATTGATTTTGTAATAACTGGCTGGAAAATATGCTTTATTTCTTCAAAAGCAGTTTCTTCATTTTCTGTTATTGTTTCTCCAACATCCAGATTTAAACCGCTTACAGCCAGAACATTTCCAGCCGGAACACTTTCTAATTGTTCAGGCTTTATGCCATTGTAAACAAGAACCTGCTGTATTTTCCCTGATCTTTTTGCATTATTTGCATAAATCTCCATTCCGCTTTTTATTGTTCCTGAGTATAACCTTCCAGCAGAAACTTCTTTTCCAGAACGTGGATCAATTACAATTCGTGTTATCACAAATGCCACTTCTCCGTTTTTATTGCAGCTCAGCAAATCTTTTCCGAATTTGCTCTCTAATTCCCCTTTCCAGATTTTTGGAATCCTGTATTTTTGCGCTTCAATAGGATTAGGAAGATGTTTAACAGCCATATCAAGAATAACCTCATAAAGAGGGGCATTTTCCCAAACCCATTTGTCTCTTGCTTCCTGAGACATTGTTCCGTCGTATAATTTGTAAATATCCCTGAAGCTAATTTTCTTTTTCTTCATAAAAGGAATTGACAATGCCCAGTTCTCTCTTGCAGAGCCAAATGCAACACTTCCGTCTGAAACATTTACTTTGAATTTTTTTGCATATTCTTTTTCTTGAATTTGGTCAATTAAATGATTAAACTTCTCAATTATCTTTGCAAATCTCTCCTGCATTTGCTCAGGTGTTACCTGCAGTTCATTAATCAGTCTGTCAACTTTATTTATAAAAAGAACAGGTTACACTCTTTCTTTAAGAGCCTGTCTTAAAACTGTTTCTGTCTGAGGCATTATTCCCTCAACAGCACAGACTAAAACAAAAGTTCCGTCAATAG
Organism: Candidatus Woesearchaeota archaeon; assembly: GCA_964543665.1. Lineage (GTDB taxonomy): Archaea > Nanobdellota > Nanobdellia > Pacearchaeales > GW2011-AR1 > MWBV01. Next base: position 2,918 of record CAZIZL010000038.1, read on the forward strand.
CCCTCATAGCCCTTGTAACATTTCCTCCAAAATCAACATGCCCTGGAGTGTCAATTAAATTAATCAGATATTCCTCACCTTGATATGTATGAGCCATTGAAACATTTGCAGCATCAACAGTCATAAGCCTTTCCTGTTCATCAGCATGCTGCCAGGTTGCCATTCCTTCTTCTAAATCTCCTGCATTCTTTGAAGCCATCATTCCTGCAGCTGCTAAAAGATTATCAGTGAATGCTGTTTTGCCATGATGAATATGCGCGCTTGTAGCTACATTTCTTATGTTTACCTGATTAGATGTAAGTCTTCTGATCTTATCCAAACTTGTTTCTTTGTCTGTCATTTTAATTAAATAAAAAATTAGTTTAAAAAGTTTTGGTTATCTTGTATTTTTGCTTAAAATCTCATAAATATATCTTATTTTTATCTTCATTCCTCTTCTTAAGAGAATTCAAATATTCAAGATATTCTTTATAAGTCTTTTTTGTTTCAAGAATACCTTTGATATCTTTATCCATGTTAAGATATACCCAATCAGGGACAGCATCTCCATTTTCATCAACAAAGACAGCTGAAGCATTAGGAAGGGTTATATAAAATGTATCTCTATTAATTTTAGCCATACCTAAAAATTCAAAATAGACAGTAACATCTGTTATCTTATTTTTATCTTTATTAATGTCATAATCTGCAATTAAATATCTCTCATCTTTAGAAAGATAATATTGGGGGGTATATTTATCAAATTTTTCCCTTGGAAATATCTTGTTTTCTGAAAGATATTCTAATGCTTCTTTTTTATTTTCTCTGTTAATATCTTTTTCCTGTGAAAAAGCAGATAATCCAACCCCACTTAACCCGGCAATTCCAAGTAAAGCTAGTAATGTTTTTTTCATCTTAATTTAAAGTAAGTTTAGTTATAGGTTTTAATTGTCTTAATGGTATTAATGACCTTATATCTCTTCCAAGTTCACTATTTTTAATCAAATTAAGGTATTCCAGATATTCTTCATAAGGCATGTCTCTATTAAGAAAACCTACTGAACGTTTATTTGTGCTAAGATAAACTTTTATATTATTATCTTCATTTTCATCAACCATAACCAAAAGGGCATTTTGATATCCATTTCCTGGAAATTTAAAACGAGCCAAAATATCAGCCACTCCATTTTCATCAGTATCATAACGTGAAATTATGCATTTTTTATTCTTATATGCTTTCATGTCTACACAATAAGGATCATATAAATTCATATTAAAAGTTCTCATACTGGAAATATTATTTAAGATTTGTTTTTTATTAGCCCTGTTAAGAGAATCAAGATCTACCTGAGAAAGGCCTATTCCAGAAAGAGCAGCAATTCCAAGTAAGGTAAGCAATGTCTTTTTCATTTTAATAATTAATTATTCCAACATTATTCTCTTTACAGAATTCACCCAATCTATTCATTCCATGTTGTGATTCAAACCAAAACTTAAAATATGCCTGAGAATTAAACCCCTCTTTTACAGAATTTATCTTTATTTCATAATACTTTTCGTCATAATTATACAATGTAATAAATGAAATTCTATTTTCATATGCAAAATCGGTATCTTTTAAGAAATTCTTGAAGTTTTTTTCAACACCATTTAATCCTTTTTTTCTTTCTTCATCAATTTGTAAAATATTGTTTAGATTCATTTTATTATTTTAATAGAAATTTACTTTAAAAATAAATAGGTTATAGAAAATATAATATGGCTCAAAAGTATTCTTTAACTGTCTCTAGATATCCGTCTCCATCATTATCTTTGTACTCTAATTCAAAATTTCCATCTTGTTCTTTGTCTATTCTTATAATATATGCAAGTTTCTTTTTATCAAGATATTCCTCAAAAACACTCTGCAACTTATTTAGGATAAGGGGCTGGACAGCAGAATCTAATTTAAATACAGCAGATAAATCAGGTTGTTTATCTCTGTTAAAATCATATTTTAATTCTATTGAGATGCCTATTTCTTGAAATTCCCCTGTTATTACCACCCTGGTTAGGTTATACAAAGAATCTGACTTAAATTCAAATTTTTTCTCTTTTTCAATTTTATTGAAAATTTGGTCTCTTATTGAATTATAATCTTGAGAAAAACCCGCAATTCCGATTGCAATCACTCCCAATGTTGTTAATAATGTCTTTTTCATTTTAATTTATTCTTTGAGTTCTTCATATTTTTCGGTTTCTTTGTTAAATATAAACTTTTTTTCATAATCTTTATCATAATTCCAATCCTGAGATAATGTTTCCCGAATACCGTCTGAATCTTTATCCTCATAAAGAGATTCTAAGTATCCATCAGAATTAGAATCATCATAAATAAATTCCATTATTTTATCATTATTATTATCAATTATTACCCTGTTTGCCTTTTTTTCTAGATAAAGAGCAGAATATACCCCTCCTTTTTTATATCCCTTAAATGCTGCAATTACTTCTGGGATTTTATTCCCATCAAAATCAAAAGGCACAATTAAGTGTAAGGTATTGTCTCGAATAATAAGATCCTGATTACTTGTAGCATATGAACTATATTTCTTCAGTTCAAAAATCTGGGTCTTTGAAATATCTTCAAGAACATTCTCCAAAGTGATTTTTTCTTGTGCAATTCCAGTTAAGCAGAATTCTGCTAATCCTAAAATTAATGACAATTTTTTCATATTTTATCTTAATAAAAAGAGTATTTAAGAATTATTGTAATCTATTTATTTTATTAAAATTCCTTCCTTGATTCAAAATAATGATCCCCATCTATATCCATATAAAATAATTCATATTTTTCATTCTCATTTTTATTAATGCCTATAAGAAATGCATAAGGATTTGGTCTAAAAAATAAAGTATCACCTTTTATAAGGACATCTTCCATTTTAATTGTAGCAGTTAAATCAGTTTTTCCATTTTTATTTAAGTCAAAATTAGAATGTACTTTAGATTTTTCCACATCTGGTATAGTTGAAACATGATATGCCATGTACTTTTCAACTTCAAATACTCTGTTTTTAAAAATGTCCTCTAAAAGATTGTCTCTTTCAGAAGAACATCCAATAAATGATAAACCTGCTAATCCAAGCATTAAAGGTAATTTTTTCATAATAAACAGCAGATTAAAACCTTATTTAAGAATTATTGTATTCTAGAATTATTTGTCCTTGAAATTTTATCAGAAAATTCTGTGCTTATACCAATAAGTCTTGTTCCAAAGAAATATATTCCATTGCTTTCATCATCAAATTCAAAAAAAGGATAATGTACCTTATTCTTTCCCTTCTCATCAAAACTATGTTCTAACACCTCTCCAGACCAAATTCTTAATAAATTCCAGGTATTAACATTAAAAGATGGCTCTATACTGTCAATCCCAGAACTTCCTCTGCTTATCTCAAAATCTTCAAAAAAAGGTTTATTTGTTATCTCTTCATTATATTTAATATAATCCTGTATTAGCTTTTGGTTCCCATTTAAGATAAATTCTAAAACTTCCTGTTTCCATTTACGGTCTTGTATACCATTCTTTGTATCATTGTGTTTTGTCAGAAACTCTTCACAAACTTTTTCAGGTAATTTAAGAGCTTCTTTTTCCCATAAATTATAATCTTCAGGATAGAAGATTCTGCAACTTCCATCTGAATAAACTAAATCTTTTGTTTTTATTTTATTTGAAGAAACAATTATTAATTCTGGTTTTTTCATATAGGTGCTGTCTTCTTTTCTACGGGTTCGATTATAAATACAACTTTGTTTGTTTAATAAGATTGTTCTTGTCTAGCTGTGTTGCATGATTAAGGCAACACAACAGGTATAATCTCTAAATTTGCCTTA
>CAZIZL010000039.1:0-4300 GCA_964543665.1 Candidatus Woesearchaeota archaeon
TACAATAATGAATCAATAAATGGAGCAACAAATAATCTTATAAGAAAATGGTATTTTGATGCAAATGTTTCTTACTCTAATATGACTGCAATACCAAGTGCAAATCTTACAATTTACAATTCAACTCCTTCATTTATCTATTCAGAATTAACTAATGCAACAGGAGATATTTCAAGAACAGAATTAATTAATTATATAAATACAGGAGGAACAAAAGCATTCAATACTCCTCACACAGTAAATGTTACAAAATCTGGGTTTGCAACAAATTCAACAAATTATAATATAACTTCTAGAAATAATGTTTTTGTTAATATTATATTATTAGATAATATCCCTCCACAAATCTACAATATTTCAAAACCAGGTTCAATAACACTTACAGAAGGGCCTTCTCCTACTTTTGTAACAATAAATTTCTCAGTTCTAGATGAAAATGGTGCAGATAATTTAAATGAATCAACATCTTCTATTAATCTTACAAGAACAGGTGAGACTTTAAGATATAATTCTTCTTGTGTAGAATATGAATCTTCTGGAGATTATGCAAATTATACTTGCAATATAACAATGTACTGGTTTGATATAGATGGACCTTGGAGTATTAATGCAAATATAACTGATTTGAATTCCAACACAGCAGTGAATAATACAGAAAATTTAACAGTAAATACTTTAACAGGATTTGTAATGAGCCCTTCTGCATTAACATTTGGAAGCCTGACTCCTGGAACATACAATCAAACACCTACAAACTATCTTCTCTTAAATAATACAGGAAATGTGGACATTTCTTCTGGGAATGTCCAGATAAATGCAACAGATTTGCGCGGTGAAACAACTTCATCACAGGCATTATATGCAGGAAATTTCTCAGCAAGCCCTTATACAGGAGGAAACATAGAATGCAATATCACTGCATCAGCAACACAAATGGTAAATAAGACTTTTACAGGAGTGGCAAATACAATACTTGCTGCTGGAAATTATACAATAAATGACGGAACAGCGCAGGAAAGGGTATATTTATGCTTAAGGGAGATTGGAGGGGAATTATCCCAGCAAAGCTACTCTACAGGTTCTTTAGGTTCTTGGACAGTTAGAATTTTACTAGTTGCATTCTCTGTAAGAAGAAAGAAAAAGAAGAAATTATTTTCAAATAACATTAGCATACCAGCAACAATCTTCTCAAAAGAACTAGGGACTCTTGAATCAATAACTAAATATATGAAAGAAAATTTAGGAATGTCTTATCACAAAATTGCAGAATTATTAAACAGAAACGAAAGAACAATCTGGACAGCTTACAAAAAATCAATGGAAAAACAAAAAGAATTAATACAAGTAAAAGAAACAGAGATATTCCTGCCAATTTCAATATTCAGAAATAGGGAATTCACTCCATTAAAATCAATTGTGGCTTATTTAAAACAAAGGGGATTGAAATATAGCGAAATTGCTAAATTAACAGAAAGAGATCAAAGAAATATCTGGACAATAAACTCAAGAACAAAAAAGGAAAAAGAGAATATAGAAAAATAGAGAATGTAAACAATAATCTTTAAAAATACCAAGACCATAATATAATTTGACATGGAAAAAAAAGGGGCAATAATAATTGTTTTAATTTGTATGATATTGGTAATTTTAGCAATAAACTTTAATGTCATGGATATTCTTAAAAAAACAATAACAGGTCAGGCAAGCACTACTCAAACTGTAAGTTTGAATATATCTGTAAGTTCTGGAAATCCTTTTGTTTATTTTATAACCCCTGTATCTGCAGTTACATTAACTGATGCACCAAATCCCACTTATTTAACAATAAATTTTTCTGCAAATGATAGTGATGGTGCAGCTAATCTAAATAATGTCACAGCTGCTGTAAATTTAACAAAAGCAACTGAGGCTTTAAGGATGAACAGTTCATGCACAGTAAAGGATTTCTCAGGAAATTATGCAAATTATTCTTGTAATGTAACTTTATGGTGGTTTGATGGAGATGGGGACTGGACAATTTATGCAAATATCAGTGATTTAAACAGCAATATTGCAGTAAATAATACTAAAACAGTTACTCTTAATACTTTAACAGGATTTGTAATGAGCCCTTCTGCATTAACATTTGGAAGCCTGACTCCTGGAACATACAATCAAACACCTACAAACTATCTTCTCTTAAATAATACAGGAAATGTGGACATTTCTTCTGGGAATGTCCAGATAAATGCAACAGATTTGCGCGGTGAAACAACTTCATCACAGGCATTATATGCAGGAAATTTCTCAGCAAGCCCTTATACAGGAGGAAACATAGAATGCAATATCACTGCATCAGCAACACAAATGGTAAATAAGACTTTTACAGGAGTGGCAAATACAATACTTGCTGCTGGAAATTATACAATAAATGACGGAACAGCGCAGGAAAGGGTATATTTATGCTTAAGGGAGATTGGAGGGGAATTATCCCAGCAATATTATTCAACACAAAATTTAGGTTCATGGACAGTAAAAATAGTATAAAATGAAAAATAATAAAAATCAAAATATCAGAAGATTTATCTCACTTGCAGTTTTGATTGTATTTGGAATTTCATTTATTTCTGCTTTTTCAATTTCTGCTCCCTATATGGAAAATAAAGAATTAAAAATGTCTCCTGGTGAAATAAAAGACTTAGAATTTGTTCTTCAAAATGGAGGGGCAACAGAAGAAATTAATGTTAAAGTAACTATTTTGGATGGTTCTGATATTATAAGATTAATTGATGGGAATGATATATATCCTGTCACTCCAGGAGAGAAAGTAAGTGTAAATATGAAAATAACCATGCCTGAAGATGCAAAAACAAGTCAAAATTACTCTGTAAAAATTGGATTTAAAGAAGTAACCTCAGAGGGTGGATCTAATTTTGGATTTGGGACTGAAATAGAACAAAATTTTAATGCAGTAATAATTGGAAAAGAAAATAAAATAAATAGTAAATTAATTCTTTATCTTGCAATAGGAATTGTCCTAATATTGCTGATTATAGTTTTGATAATTGCAACTAAGAAGAAGAAATCTAAAAAATAAAAATTTTAAAAACTACTGTTCATTAAAATAATAATGAAAAAAGGTGTGCTCTTTATCATCTATTTTATTCTCATAATCTCTCTCTTAAGTGTTTCTGCAGATATAACTGGAGAAGCAATCACAGGAGAAGCAACTTCTCAGCAATTTGGATTAAGCATATTTATCAATCCAATTATCCCTTATATAGCAGTAATAAGCCCAAAAAACCAGACATACTTAACCAATGAATCAATTTTATTAAATTATACTATTATAAACGGAGATTTTATCTGGTATAATCTGGATAATTCCGAGAATATTACAATAAATTCCTCTGTTCATTTTAATGCCTCTCAAGGCATTCATAGTCTTTATATTTATTCAAACAACACAAATGCAACAGTCATGAGTCAGATAACTTTCACAGCAAATTCAAGTAAATTAAATATAAGTTTTGATAATTATAAAGGAATTACTAAAGGAAGTTCAACAAATTTCTTGAACTATACTTATGAAGAACTACAATCTTTGGAAAATGTCATTCTTGAAAATACCGATTCAGGAAAAATTCAATTTAATGAAGCAACAAATTTAACAGATGATAAAAATGCAACAGACAATTCAATAGATTTGGATTCAAATATTAAAATTTCACAGAATAAAATAGAAATAAACTCAGAAAACCTGCCAAATTTCAATAAATCTGCCATACTCTCCTTGTATAATTTAAATTTTGTTAATCCAAGAATTTTAAAAGATAATTCTGTCTGCCCTCCAACAATATGCACAAAAGAAAGTTATACAGGCAACATCTTAAGATTTAATGTTACTGGTTTTTCTGTTTATTCTTCAGAAGAAACTCCTTCAGGAGAAATAACTTCACCTTCTGAACAGGGAAAGCAGGGGGGAGGAACTTCACTAAGAAAATATGCGTTCTCAGTTGATTCAGATAAAATAACAACAACCCTTAAATCAGGTGAAACAAAGGAGGAAAGATTAATAATTAAGAATACAGGAAAACAAACAGCTAAATTTTCAATTTCAGTTGAGGAAAAAATAGAGGATTTAATTAAATTAAGTGAAAGTTCTTTTGAGCTCCTTCCTAGTGAGGAAAAAGAAATAACTTTGGATATAATAGCTAAGCAGAATTTAAATCCAGATATTTATATTGGAAAATTAATAATTAATGGCGGGGATATTAAAAAAGAAGTTCTTTTTGTAATTGAAATAGAATCAAAAAAAGCA
>CAZIZL010000039.1:4310-6651 GCA_964543665.1 Candidatus Woesearchaeota archaeon
GAACTCACAGACAAACAAAAAGCAGAACTTGAAGAGTTGATAGCAAAGCTTGAATTATACAATCTGGGTGAAATAGAAAAGGTAGATGTCATTATTGGATATTATATAAAAGATAAAGAAGGAAAAGAGATTCTTCACGAATCAGAAACTCTTGCAGTGGAAAATAGAGCAAATTTTATCAAAAGATTTTCAGTTCCTGATGACATAGAATATGGAGATTATATTCTGTATGTAAAAGTTGTTTATCAGGGGGAAACAGCAAGTGCAAGTTCCTGGTTCTCTGTGCAAAAAAGAAAAATCACCTCTGGACAAAGAATATTGATTATAATTGCATCATTAGTAATCATAGCCATGATTCTAGCAGAGATTTTAGATCTCATAAAAAGATTAAAAATAAAATCTGAAATTGAAAAGGAAAAGAGAATGAAAAAGAAAAAAGAAGAGGAAGTTTCTCCAGACAAATATATTTTTCCAAATAAATCAAGGAAAAAATAAAGGTAATTATTTTACAAACTCCAGAATTTCAGGGATTTTTTCTGTATCATTAAAATGTTCTTCATTATTCTTTATTACTACCTTTGCATTTAATTCTTTTTTAAATTTCTTAATTTCTTTTAAAGGAACATAAGGATCATTATCAGAGAAAATACATAAGAAATTCTTTGTGTGTTTTCTTACTTTATCAAAATAAATTGGTGTTTCCACCCAGGGCTTTGCAATATCTATAATCTCTTCCCCCTCTTCTTCAATTGTGTTTTTATCAAGTTCCATCCAGGGTGCAATCAAAACACACCCTCCAACTCTAATTTCAGGCTTTAATATCTCCAAATACCTCAAAACTCCCTGACATCCTATGCTCTGTCTTTCTCAATCTTCTCCTCAGCATCATCAATATCCTTGATATTTTGCTTTAGAAATCCAACCCATTCTTCAATTTTGGGCTCATCTGCATTAGGCATATCAAATATAACAAGTTTAAAATTTCTTTTGGAAAGTTCTTTTTTTAACCAGCTAAACCATCCTTCACTTGAACTGCTCCCTCCCCAACCATGAATCAACTATACTTTTTTCATTCTAAACTCATTACAACAAATCCTTTTTTATTTTTTTCCTCTTCACTCCAATAATCTAAGTCTTTTGTTCTCACCACAAAGGTTATTTGCTTTTCAATTTCTCTTCCTGTAAAATTTCTTTCAGAATCAATTTCCTTTAAAACTAAAATATCTCCCTCTTCAATTTCCATATCATCAAGTCTTAAATCAAATTTCTTTTTTCCTGATAATACTTTTTCAAACAATTCTTTATATGCTTTTTTTATTATTTTTGTCATTTTAAGATTCTTACTCTTTCTAAAGCGGAGGGTGGGAGTCGAACCCACGAAAATTCGCTCTGCAGGCGAACGCAGTGCCGTTGTGCCACCTCCGCATAAAAATTTGACAATGCCGCTTTATTTAAAGGTTTTTAATTTAAAATCGATTCCTTCTGCCTTTTTTACAAGCCCTCTTTTATAATCAGGAATATCCTCATATTTTGAAGATTCCATATATTCTAAAACCCTGTTTTTTCTCTTTTTAATATTCTCTTTAGAATTTATGCACGGCCCCCCGATACATCCTCCAATGCAGAAATTTGCATCTAAAAACCTTATTTTCCTGTCTGGTTTTTTAAGAAATCTTGAAACCTCATTAATTCCATCTATAATTTTCACCTCTTTTTTCTTAATAACCCCTTTCAGATGTGCAGTCTTTGAAAGCCCTCCCGCAAGAGGATAAATTTTAGTATAATCATTATAAAACTTATCAAAATGAACTTTCCTGCTATTGTTCTTTATATTAATTTTCTCAAGCAAATTTTTAAGCTCCCTATAATCAATAACATAATCAATAATTCCTGATTGTTTTGCTTCTGATTTTTTGAAATTGCATGGAGAAAGAAAAACAATCTTATGTTTAGGATAAGTTTTTCTGCATATCTTTGCCATTGCAATCATGGGACTGTCAACTTTAATCAGATTTTCTTTATATTCTGGGAATTTCCCCTGGATTGTTTCAACAATTCCAGGACAAACAGAAGAAATTAATAATTTATCGGATTTTTCAAGAACAGAATGATATTCCCTGTTTATCATCTTTGCCCCAAAAGTTAATTCAACTACTTTATCAAATCCTAATTCCTTTAACTTCAATATTACAGAAGGATATTGAAAATCCACAATAAAACTTGGAGCAAGCATAATAACATATTTTCCTTTAAGGGGAAATTTTAGGTTATCGTTGCCCTTTTTCATCTGAATAGATATAATGTAAAACTTTTAAAAGTATTGAATAACTAATTATATTAA
>CAZIZL010000040.1:0-1825 GCA_964543665.1 Candidatus Woesearchaeota archaeon
TATTGTAAGTGCATCTCAATGTTCCTTTTTCAGGATCCTGTGAATGCTGGGGATGCATTTTCTTAGGTCCATAAACAGCAGCAATTGCAATTGTTTTTCCTATCTGGAACATTGCACTTCCGTCTGCATTTGGAATCACTCCTACTTCTGCTTTAATAGGACTTCTTAGTTCATCATTCTTTCTTCCGTCTTTTCTAACATAGCCTTTAGTTGTCATTTTCCCCTCCCCATTCTTCTTCTGATTTTTCATCATATCTCTTTGATTCTCTCTTTACTGCACCTTTGCTTTCAAACCATCCATCCATTTTATCAGTCAATCCTTCCATAAAGGATTTTTCAGTTACAAATTCAATTGCTTCTTTTGCAAAAAGTTCATCCTCAATTTTGTCTCCTTTTATCCAGATAAAGCCATTTTGCCCGACTGTAATATTGCAGTTAGTGTAATCTTTTATTATTTTAATCATGCTCCCTTCTTTTCCAATTACTCTTGGAACTTTATTTGGATTTATTTTAAAAATCAGCCCCTCATCAATTCTTCCCAAGCCTCTTGATTTTATTGTCAGGTCAATTCCTCTTCCGTTTATTCCGAAGATTTTAACAACAGCAATGTCTCCTATTTCCATAACCTCGTCTAATCTGTCTTTTGGGACAAATCTTGGGGTTTCTGTCAATGGCAAAAAAGCATTTTCAGCAGTCCCGATATCTATTACCCATCCATTAAATGTAAGCAGATTAACTTTTCCTATAACCACATTTCCTCTTCTTGGCTGATAAACTCCTGACAATGGAATAACTTTTACAAGTTTGTTTATTTCTTCAGCAAGTCCGTATCTGAGAGCAACAATCTTCTTGCCTCTCTTTTCTGTTCCTTCTCCTGGAAGATAATTATCCCCTTCTGTAATTATTTCTCCTGGGATTACAAGATTTCGTTTATGTTCTTCCATTTTATTCTTTAATTTCCTCTGTCAATGCACTTCCGTGCGTTACTCCATTTAATTTATCATAGAAATCCATAATCATTCCTGATGGGACTTCCACAATCACTTCCAGGCTTCCATCATCCAACCAATTTTCCGATACTTTGTATATAGCAACCACCCCATAGGCCCTTCCTGTATGTACTGCAGGAATTTTTATTTTGACCTTTTTAGTCTCAATCTTTATTGGGATGAGACTGCTTATTTTTTCAAGAATTTCGCTAATTTGGTTTTCTATTGATGTATTCTTGATGTTCACATTTGCTTGCTCAAGAGCATTTTTAATCCTTTCGGTAGTATGAGGTCTTCCTGTCTGAGGATCATAGGCATTTTTAGTTAAGAAATCAATTACTTGCTTGAATCTTTTCTCGTGTTCAGCGTCCCTGAATTCTTGAGTTGTCTGAATTTCCCCTTCTTTTACAATTTTCTTAACTATTTCATTCACATCTGTTGTTCCGAATGCTTCTTTGAGTTCATTTTCAGGGGCTTTCTCACCCTTTTTTATGTCCTTGAAGATGAATTCTGTCTCTGCCTGAATAAAAGAACTAGTTCCTTTTTTAAATTTCAATGCATTATCCAAATCAACCAAAATTTCAAAATGTTTTCCTATTTTTTTAATTCTTGCAGTAGTGATTGTCATTTTCTTACAAATTCCTCCAATCCATATCCTTTTTGTTTTATTTGATTAATTATAATATTGATGGCCTCTTCCATTTCTCCTGAAAAAGAAATGTTTCCAACTTCACTTTTGAATCTGTCCTTATAGCCAAGAATCAAATCTATGCTGACATTTCCTATTTCTAATCTTAATACACTTTTTTCAGAAATAGGTTCATCAGAAATGTTGT
>CAZIZL010000040.1:1835-6640 GCA_964543665.1 Candidatus Woesearchaeota archaeon
ATCTTCCTTAAAATCTCTATAAACCTCACCAAGAATTTTTCCTTCCTTAAATAATAAATAACTTTTGATTACAACCATCTTATATTAATTTTATATTCTCGCTTTCCAGTTTTTTTAGTTTCATGGTTTCTTTATCAATATAACAAAGTTCAAATCTATTTAAATTGAATTTGCTGTCTTGAACTTTCTCAAATATTTCCAAAGCAAGTTTGACCCCCTGCTTGATTGTTAAATTATGCCTGTATTTTTCCCTTAATTCTTCTTTTATTTTCTCATCATTTTCACCAATTGCATTTGCATAATAAGAAAAATAATTTCCAGTCACATCGCTTGTGTATAGTTCTGATTTTTTCCCATTTATTCCAGCAAGCATTACAGAAACCCCAAAAGGTCTTGCCCCTCCGTATTGTGTGAATTGCTGTTTTGTATTTGCAATTTCTTTTATTATTAATTCTGGTTCAACAGGAGAATCATAAGTTACCTTGTTTTGCTGTGCAAATAACTGGGATTTTTCAATTAAGATTCTTGCATCAGACACAATTCCTGCAATACTCGCAATTATGTGAGAGTCAATTTCATATATTTTGTTTGCAGATTCTTTTACTATTAATTTGTCTTCATTTCTTCTGTCAGCAATTATGAATACTCCGTCTGAGCAAACCATTCCTATACTTGAGCTGCCAAGTCTTACTGTTTTTTCAGCATATTCAACCTGAAGTAAATGTCCCTCAGGGGAAAACATAGTCGAGGTTCTGTCATAACCCATTGCTTGATGTTGCATATCCATAGGCATTTCCATCTTATATTATAAAGAGAATTTTATAATCAATTTAACTATTTCTCTTATCTCGTTAAAATTTCCACTTTTCAGAAGTTTTTAAGTTTTTTGGTGGAAATTTATTCACTTCTTCGCCAATCCTTTCAATGTCCCACTTACTTTAACAACTTCCATCTTTTCAGGAAACACAGCAAGACTTGCTCTTACTAAATCAACTGCTTCTCTGTTCACACAGATTATATCATTTTTTATAAAACTCAAACCGCATTTGGACAGCCCCAAAACTCCTGAAAATTCCAGAATTGCTTTTTCAATATTTTGCTTTAGATTATTGCCTTTAATTAAAAGATATCTTTTATTTTCTTTATGTGAGGGTATTAATGGTTTCATAATTTATCAAGGAAAACTGAATATAAAAAACTTCTGAAAACATATTTAAACTGAATACTCTAATTAAATTTATAAAAGAGATAAAAATAAGAAATATGGAAATATGCACAATAGGAGGTTATGAAGAAGTTGGGAAAAATATGACTGCTGTTAAAGTTGGAGAGGATGTGCTTATTTTTGATGCAGGGATTTATCTTCCTCCTGTTATTGAAATTCAGGAGCAGGAAAATCAGCAGCAATATACTGAAAAAATGCTGAGAGGAATAAAAGCAATTCCAGATGATTTAGTTCTTGACAAAATTGGGTGGACAGACAAAGTTCGTGCAATTATAATTGGCCATGCACATTTGGATCATGTCGGGGGACTCCCTTATCTTGCCCACAGGTATCCAAATGCAGAGATAATTGCAAGCCCTTTTACAATGGCAGTACTGGAATCAATTTTAAAAGATGAGAAAATTCATTTGAGAAATAAGAAGAGAATTGTTCATGAAAACACAATACACCATATTAAAGGAACTTCTGGAAGCATTAAGCTGGAATTTATAAATACAACTCATTCAACACTTCAATGCCTTTTTATTGCATGGCATTCCAAAGAAGGGGTTTTCTTTTATGGTCTTGATTTTAAATTTGACAGCCATCCTGTAATTGGTCTTCCTCCAAATTATAAAAGATTAAAAGAACATGGAAAATCAGGAATAAAATGTCTGGTTGTAGATGCCTTGTATTCAGATACCAACAGAAGAACAGCAAGCGAAAGAATAGCAAGAAATTTGCTTGAAGATGCACTTGGAACAATCAGAGACAGAAATTCCGCATTATTTATAACAACTTTTTCATCACATATAGCAAGGTTAAAGAGCATAGTGGAATTTGGCCAAAAAACAAATAGAAAAATAGTCTTTCTTGGAAGAAGCCTTAATAAATATGTAAGTGCAGCAATCAGTGTTAATCAATGCCCTTTTAAAAATAAAGTGGAAATAATGAAATACAGAAAACAGATAAATTCTTTTTTAAAAAAAGTAGAGGAAAACAGGGGAAAATATCTGCTTATATGCACAGGACATCAGGGAGAGCCAGGTTCTATTTTAGACAGAATAGTGCGCGGAGAAACTCCGTTTAAGTTCAGATCAGGAGATAATGTCATATTTTCCTCAAGCATCATACCTGTTCCAGTGAATATAAATGCCAGGGAAAAAATGGATAGTAAATTAAGAAGACAGGGGGTAAGATTGCAGACCGATATTCATGTTTCTGGACATGGTGGAAGAGAGGATTTAAGGGACCTTATAGAAATGTTAAAACCCCAGCATATAATTCCTGCCCATGGTTCTCTAAAGCAGGAAGCTCCTTTAATTGATCTTTCCTTGGAATTGGGATATAAATTTCAGGAAACTTCTCATTTGTCTTCAGATGGGAAAGTAGTCAAGGTATAAAATGGTAAATGAAGAAATACTTGGAGGATTAGTTTCTGCATTATCAAGAGGAGAATCTCTTGAAAAAGCAATGTTTAGTTTTTACAATGCAGGTTATGGAAAAAATGACATTGAAGAAGCTACAAGAGAATTATATAATCAGACAGGAGGGTCTCTTGGAATAAAACCCGGAGTAACCACAGAAGTTCAAGAGCAAAAAAAGATTATCTCCATTCAGCAACAAAAACCTGTTCCAAACGAACCTCCAGAACAAAAACAGGAAACTCGCAAATAATTCCTAAGCAAGAGGTTCAAAAACCAGGAAAGATTCATGAAAAACATAAAAAACACAGACCAGTTCAAGTAGTTTCAAAATATGGCCAGGCAGATGAAACAGCAGAAGAATTAAAAAGAAAAATAGAAACAGCAATAGAGGATTTGAGAGAGATAAAGCTTCCTTCAAAAATAGAGATTATAAATAAAAGACCAGAATCAAGGGCTCCTGTAATTATACAGAAGATATCAGATTATGGAGGGGGGCCCCCAAAGCCAATGAACAAGGCAATAACTCTTCTTTTAGTTTTTATACTGATACTTTTATTAGGAGCTCTGGCAGCAGTTTTCTTTTTTAAGGATCAATTAATAGATGTCTTTAATCAATTTAGCTTAGGTTAAAATGCATTCCAGTATATATTCTCCTGAAGAAGATTCGTATTTAATGTCAGAAATATTAAAAAAGAAAATTCCAGTATTCTTAAAAGAAAATTCAGATTTAAGATTTTTAGAAATTGGGGCAGGAAGCGGAATTAATTTGGAAACTGCATTTAATTCAGGAATAAAAAAAGAGAATATTTTTTCATGCGACATAAACAAGGAAGCAGTAAAACATTGTGTTTCTCTTGGATTTGATTGCATTTATTCTGATTTATTCAGCAAAATAAATGGAAAATCTGACATTATAATATTTAATCCCCCTTATTTGCCAGAAGATAAAGCAGAGCCAAAAGATTTCAGGATTTCAACAACAGGAGGGAAAAAAGGCAGCGAGGTTATAATTAAATTTCTTAAATCAGCAAAGAAATATTTAAATAAAAAGGGAGGGATATTTCTTCTTACAAGTTCCTTAACACCTAAAATTAATTTTAAAAATCTAGGTTATAATTCAAAAATTCTTAAAACAAAAAAATTATTTTTTGAGGAATTATCGGTTTGGGAATTGGAATTAATCTGAATTTTGCCTGATTTTTTCATTTAAAAAATGAACCTGTTCTTCGCACCTTTTGATTCCTTCTTCAAATAATTTTGCTTCTCTTTTTATAGCATCTAATTCTTTTTTATGATATTCAATTGTTTTTTTATGATGTTCTTCTATCTGCTCAAGATGAAACTTTAATTTATTTTCATGTTCTATTTTCTCGTCTAAATCAGATGTTTCTTGAATATGCTTTTTATGCTCTTCAATTGAATCTTCATGGAATTTTATCCATCCTTCATTGTATTTAATTTCTTTTTCATTAATTTCAAGCAAAGACTTTATTTCCTGTAATTGTTCAAGATAGATATTTTTTCTTTTTTCCTGTCTTTGCTTCTCTCCATGGAGATATCTTAATCTGTCTGATTTGTCCTTTTTATCTTCCATTTTCTAGTTTACCTCTTCAAACTTTCCTCAAATGTTTTTCTTTTTTCCTGATAAAAAATTCCAAGTGGAATCTTTGTATTTTTGTCAATTTTATTATAATCAAATTCCTGGGCTCTTTTCATTGCTTCTTCAAAAGAATTTTTATTGTGCTTTTTATCCTTTAGAAAATAAGTGTCTTTTTCGTAATTTTTGTCAGCGTGAAAGATAAGACAGGGTTGTATAACTTCTATAAATGCAAATCCTTTATGCTTAAATGCTTCTTTTAATATCTCCTCTACTTGTTTTACATCAGCATAAACTCTTGCGACAAAACTTGCACCAGCAGCAAGCATTAGTTTAATTGGATTCATTGGAGGGAGTTTTACTCCAAAAGGATTTGTCTTGTCTTTAAATCCAATTTCAGTAGTGGGAGTTGGCTGTCCGACAGTTAATGCAAATACCTGGTTATTGTGCACAAAATATTTCATGTCTGCATTATATCTTGCAGCATGAATCAGATGTTCCATTCCCTCTGCATAAGCATCTCCATCCCCTGAAAATCCAATTACCTTTAAATCAGGTTTTGAAACTTTCATTCCAA
>CAZIZL010000041.1:0-3571 GCA_964543665.1 Candidatus Woesearchaeota archaeon
AATCTGTCGAGCAAATCATCGATAAATTTGCTTATCTTTATGAAAACGTCGTCGCATTTGTCGTCTGCGGATTCGCTTGACGACGGAAGAATTACATCATGGGGTTTTAATTCTAGAATTTGTTCCTTGTCAATAAGTTCATTTCCAAAAGCATCTTTGTCATATCCAAATTCTCTGAGTTTTTCAATGCTAACGGAAACTTCTTTCGGCTTGAACGCAGTCAATGGAAGTTCAGTCGCGTCAAATCTTATTGTTCCGTCTTTATTTACCTGCAAATCATATTTTGCCCTTAATATTCCTTTTGCAAGATTTTCAATTGAATGGTTTTCAGAAGAAGTTCCTCTTACTCCTTTAATCAATAAAGGAATTTCTTCTTTTGTCAATCCTAGTTTTCTAACTGCCTGCTCAAAATAATAGTTTATATTCAAATTTTGATTAGCATAAGGTGTTCCTTCTTTTAAAGAACCTTCTTTTATTTTATCCAGAAATTTTTCTTTAGTATCATAAAAATAATACATTTTTTTGCATAAATTATCACATTCTTCACACCTAGGATAAATAGTTTCTTTATTGCAGTTTCCGCAATAATAAATAGGAAAACTGCTCCAGATTTTTCCTTCTTCAAGAGTTGCCTGAAAACTCCTCATTCTTCCTCCTTCTTTTCCAACCGGGAATAAAACATTTGGGCTTCCGATTAATTTCCTAAGTTTTGCTTTTTCAGGTCTTCCCATACGCGTTCCAATAAATTCCCCTGCCTTGTCTTTTATTTCAGATTTTGAAAACATATTCAGATTCTCCAGAATTTCTTTGTCTTTGTTGAATTCATATTTTTTAAAAATTTCTTCAAGCAAATCCCCTTCTTTTAATAAAGAAAAGTCTATTCCAAGATTGGTTAAAAGTGCCTTGCTGTTAATTTCATTTATAACAACATTTTCCACTGTTACTTGGTGCTCTATCCCAAGCAATTCCAAGGCCCTTTTTCCCAATCTAAATTTCTCCTTTTCTGTTTTATTATATGGAAAAATTATTTTTTTGTTATATTTTGAGAATTTTAGCCAATTAATCAAATCCAAAAAATCTTCTTTTGAAATCTGTGTCCAATAAAAAATATAACTTGGGTGAAGTGGAATATCATAACTCTTGCTTAAATCAATTGCCTGCTCAAATGAAACTTCAAAACAATTAATTTTTTCTCCAATTTCTTTATTCTTCTCTTTTAAATCAAGAAGCCACCATTCTTCAACATATCCTGGTTTTACCAAATTTGCATTCCTGTTTGCAACATCACTGAATGGAAAAAGTATGTCTCCCAGATAAATAATTTCCTCTATGTCTGGAT
The DNA here is from genome assembly GCA_964543665.1 of Candidatus Woesearchaeota archaeon. Taxonomy (GTDB): domain Archaea; phylum Nanobdellota; class Nanobdellia; order Pacearchaeales; family GW2011-AR1; genus MWBV01. Next base: position 1,340 of record CAZIZL010000041.1, read on the forward strand.
AAAGTAATTTTGCTTCTTCTTTTGAAGTTAATTTTTTTACACTTCCATTAAATAATTTAACTATGGGTCCGTCAATTGAATCGCAAACAGTCACAACACATCCTTTTGTTGGTTTTTCTATTTTCAACTGAGTCCCAATTGCAATAAAATCATCTGTTACACCCATTGTTGCTGGTGAAAGAGAAACTGCACTAAAACCAGAAACTCTTCCTCTTCCATATCTAAATCTAAATCCTCCTGATTTTCCAGGATGCCCAAAAACAGGTCTTCCTGCAACCAAATCCTTGATATAGGTGGGAGAATCCTCTGTTTTTCCTTTTTCTCTTTTTTCATGGAGTTTTATATAATCCTCTAAAAACTCAAACCCTGTGGATTTTATTCCGTTTTTCTTTGCAGCATTCAGCAATCTAAATCCTTTTGCTGCTTTTTGTGCAATGCCCTCCCCAATAATCAAGCAAAATCCGCTTCTCAGATAATTTGTATCTACTCTCTCTAAATTTTTATAATTAGGAACTTCAATTTTTTCAGAAGCCTCTCCTGCAATCTGAATAGGAAGATTTCTTGCCAGGAATTCTGCCTCTGCTTCTGTTGGCATATACTGCAGGTTGGTTATTCTGTCATGAAAATGCTCGAGTTCAGTGTAAACCCTCTTTATTTCCTCTTCTGTGGGATCATATTTTGCATATCCAAACATTTCCCTTAGATAATCAATCAAGATTAAAACAATGCAGCTTGCTGTTGTTCCTGCACTTCTTATTGGCCCTGAAAAACTTGCTTCAAGATATTCTTTTCCTTCCCTTGTTTTCCTTACTTTTAATCCAGTATATCCCTCAATAGGACTTGAAACAACTCCTAAAGTGGCGTATGCAAAACCAATTCTTATTCCAGCATCTATTGCTTCAAGAAGATTACTAAATTTGCAGAAATTTTGTTTTGCAACTTCTTCTGCTATTTTAAAAACAATTGTTGTATCTAATTTGCCGTATTCTTTTTCTAAATTCAGAATCCTTTCTGCTATTCCTGAATTTTTCATCTGAGGATAAATAGTGGAAATTAATCCAACTACTTTTTCAGCCATTGACATTGCAAGGGGAATTTCAACTTCATTCACAGGGTCCTTTCCCTGGGATTTTGCTTCCTGTGCCACACTATAAATTTTATCCACCTCTTTTTTCAGATTTTCAAAATATAATTGAGTGCTCATTCTTCTCTCTCCACATTTAATTTTTCAAGTATTTCCTTCCAATTATTTACTTTAATTATGTTCTCATGTTTTTCATAATTCTTATTCCAGGGTTTATCTAAAAGAAAAGTCTTAATTCCCTTTTTTGCACAATCCAAAGCATAAAAAGGATTATCTTCTACCATTAAAGATATTTCAAGCTCATTGCAGATTTGTGATTTTGTTTTACCACCATAAACATCCCCTGAAAAAATAAATTTATAACCATTTTCTGGAAAATTATTGTAAAAAAAGTCTTTAGTTTTTTCTTTAATTTCTTCTGGCCTTGAAGTTATAAAATAAATCTCATAATCCCTAGAAAGTTTTTCCAGACCATTTTTGGCACCTTCAATTAATTCTATAAGATTAAAATCTTCTGAATTTTGAAACTCTGAAATTTCCAAAAGATCTTCTTCTCTTGATTTATGTTTATGAACCCTAGTTTTCCGAAGATTATAATTTGTTACATCCTGTAAAGTAAAAGAAGTTTTATTTTTTTTATTAGAATAATTTAAAAATTTCTCAATAAAACCCGCAACCACTTCATCAATATCAATCCCTATTTTCATTCTTTCAATTTCCATTTGCCTCAACCCCCAGAATTTTTTGATTATCCAATTCCATTTCCTCTTCTAAATCCTCAAAATCAAGTATCCTGACTGAACGGGTTTTTAAATTCACCATCGGAACCTTGCAGTGGTCTGGTTCATTTCCAAATTTTTCCTGATAAGGAGTCATTGCTTCCCAGCATGAAATTGAAATAAGCAGGATATTATTATAATTTGAAATTCCGCATTTATGAGTGTGTGCTGAAAGAAAAATATCCGGAATTTCTTTAATTAGCAGACCATCTTCTTCAAAAGGAAAATACTGGGTTGATGTGTGTGCAGGTGCCAGATGCCTGTTTTTCAAAAGATATTTCATAATCTCCTCTGGAGAATTCATTGCTCTTTTCTGAATTAATTTTGATATAGTATTTGCATAATAGGGATAAGAAAAACCATGATAAG
>CAZIZL010000041.1:3581-5251 GCA_964543665.1 Candidatus Woesearchaeota archaeon
TCCGCCGCCATTTTTGGGATTGCCTCAACAGATTTTAATCCATTAAAATTTCCTCTTGCACCTATATTTACATTGCAGGGATTAGAAGTCAGGATTACATTTTCCATATTATATAAAGGCCAGGCGTATTTTTCATCAAGAGGTGGTTGGGGCTCCATTAACCTCACTCCATCATGATTTCCAGGAGAGACAATTATTTTAATGTCTTTCCTTATTGTTTTTAGTAGACTCGCAAGCCCTAAAAACTGCTCTTCTAAATCAGTTATCTCTAAATCTTTTTCCTGATTAGGATAATTTCCAACACCTGTGACAAGGTCTCCTACTAAAAACAAATATTTTATTTTGGAAACTTCTGGTGTGTTTGGAAGATCTCCATTTAGATAATCTAAAAATCTCAAAAAATTTCTTTTTAAAAAAAGTTTGCTTCCAAAATGCAAATCTCCTATAAAAAGAGCATATTCCTCCTCCGGGGATTTTTTCTTCTCAGGAAGAACAGCTTCTGGAAAAATAATTTCATTTGCAAAGAAAATCTCGCTGTTTCCAGAACCCTTAAACCCCATCACAGAATCCAGGGAAATCTCCTCTGCTTTTTCATATATTTCTTTTTTATCCTTATTTATCAAAACTTTTATTTTGCCAGTTAAATCCTCTGCCTCAAAAACAATATTTTTATTTTTAGTAATGCTTTTGTCAGAAATCATCCCCAGAATAGAAATTCCCTGTCTGCTTCCTGAAATTTTGTTTATAGAAATCAAATTATCCAAGTCTGAATGGTTTTGAAGTATCCTTTTCATTTCAATGAATCTATTTCTGAAATATTTTACAAAATTTGAAACTTCTATTTTGGATGTAAAAGAAGGAATTGAATAAAGAACTTTTACATTTCCTTCAGAAATCTTCTCTTTTTTTTCTTCTGAAATCAGGGATTTTTCCCTTGAAATTTCAATACTTAACCCTAATTTAATTTTAAGACTCTCTAATTCTTTCTGGTTTTCTTTTGGTAATCCAGAAAAAAACTCATTTACCTTGTCTTTATTCTCATAAAAAACATTTTTGGTGATTATATTTTGTCTTGTTGAATTTCTTATTTTTTCTATTATTAATTTAACTACTTCTGTATCCTCTGTTTCACTAAATAAATTAAGGACATCTCTGTCTAATAATAGGCCTTTGTCTATGCAAAATTTCAAAATTTTCTTTGTATCCATTTTTAAATATAATTCAAAGAGTTTTCAATTATTTCCTTTGCCTTATTCGTGATATCCTTTGAAATAGCTAACTTAATCTCCCTCATTCTTCCCCCTCTTCCTTTAGAAATAACCCTCACATTAATTATTCCAAGCATATCAAATTCCTGGATAATATCACTGACTCTTCTCTGGGTTAATACTTCTAAATGATTCCTAATGCATAAATCCTGATAAACATTATAAACATCTCCTGTAAAAATAGACCCCTTGGAATTTTCAGATAAAGAGACTATTGCTTTTAAAACCAGTTGAAATTGTTTTGGTTCAGAACTTACTACATCCAATATTTTGTCTCTTTCTATTTTATTGTTCGCTTCATCTATATGTTTTAAAAGTATTTTTCTTGAACTGTCTCTTTCAGCTAGTTCTCCTGCTATCCTTAGTAAATCAAGGGCTCTTCGCGCATCTCCATGCTCCCTT
>CAZIZL010000041.1:5288-6600 GCA_964543665.1 Candidatus Woesearchaeota archaeon
CACATTTGGCAATAACCCCCTCCTGAACAACTCCTTCTTTAAAAGCCAAAATTGATCTCTTATTTAGAATATCCTGCAATTGAAGGGCATTATAAGGAGGAAAGACTATTTCCTCTTCTGAAAGAGAACTTCTGACTCTTGGGTCAAGTTCCTCTAAAAAAGTTAAATTATTACTTATTCCCACAATACAAATCTGAGATTTTGAAAGTTCTGAATTTAATCTTGTAAGATTATATAAAAAATCATTGGATATTTTTTTGATTGTCTGGTCAATTTCATCTAGGATCAAAACAACCAATTGCTTTTCAGAATCAATTGTTTCCATAAATTTGCTATAAACAGCTTGTGTTGGAAGCCCTGTCAAAGGCACCTTTCCCCCCATTTTCTTTATTAATTCTGCCAAAATTCTGTATTCTGTATCTGAAACTTTTTTCAGTTTGCAGTTTAAATATTCTATTCTTAATTTAAAACCAGAATCTTTTTTTACTCTTTTGTGAAGCTCTTCTTGAACAAACTGCACAGAGAGTGTTTTGCCTGTTCCGGTCTTTCCATATAAAAATAAATTGCTTGTTTTTTCCCCTCTCAATACAGGAGCTAAAATAGAAGCTATTTGTTTTATTTGTTCTTCTCTGTGGGGAATTTCACTTGGAGTGTAATTAGTTTGTAAAAGGGATTTATTTTTAAAAATCCCGTTTCTATCAAAAGTATCAAAAATCTTATCTATATCCAATTTCATTTTATCTTTATATATGTCTGCATCCTTCAATTTACCTCTCTATACCCCCACGTTTATTTCCTGTGGAGATTGTAATTTAAATAAATTATCGATGAAAAAAACAGAAACATTATATAAAAGATTATGACTACTAATTAAGAGAAACACCTCAATTTCATATGGAAATCCCTTTTTTGCTCTGTTTTTCTTAGAATTTAAGTTTTTTAAGGATTTTAATTTTTTGAAGATTTTTGTTATTTCGAATCATCTTTAGATTTTTTGAGAATCTCTTTTTGGTTTTTTGTTTATTTTTTAAGAGTCTCTTTTTTAATTTTATTTTTATCTTTGATGGTTTTTCTGTTTTCTTAATTTTTGACAATTTTCTGTTTTCTTAAATTTACTTTATTTTTAGTAATAGGAACAATAACAACTATAATAATAAGATTAGTCTCAATAATAAATAGTAAGAACAATAACAACTATAATAATAATAATAAGATTAGTCTCAATAATAAATAGTAAGAACAATAACAACTATAATAATAATAATAAGATTAGTCTCAATAATAAATAGTAAGAACAATAACAACTATAATA
>CAZIZL010000042.1:0-4397 GCA_964543665.1 Candidatus Woesearchaeota archaeon
GGAATGCCTATCATGAAAGATGTCAAACTAGATGAGATAGCCTCAATAACTCATGGATTTGTCGGAGCCGATTTAGAAGCTTTGTGCAAGGAAGCTGCAATGAGTGTTCTTAGAAAAGTTCTTCCAAAAATGAAGCTTGATGCAGAAGAACAAATTCCACAAGAAATGCTGGAAAAACTTGTAATCAGACACGAGGATTTCATGGATGCTTTGAAATCTGTAAGGCCAAGTGCAATGAGAGAAGTTTTGGTTGAGACTCCAAATGTTAATTGGGAAGATGTCGGGGGTTTGGATAAGACAAAAGAAGAATTAAGGGAAGCTGTTGAATGGCCTTTGAAGTTTCCTGAAACATTCAAGAGAATGGGAATAAGACCGTCCAGAGGAATTTTGCTTTATGGTCCTCCAGGTACAGGAAAAACACTTCTTGCCAAGGCTGTTGCTAAAGGCTCTGAGGCAAATTTCATTCAGGTTAAGGGTCCTTCATTGTTGAGCATGTGGGTTGGAAAATCAGAAGAAGGAATGAGAAAAGTCTTTGAAAGAGCAAGACAAGTTGCCCCATGTATTATATTTTTTGATGAAATAGATTCTTTAGCAGGAAAAAGAGGAATGGAAACAGGAACAAAAGTTACTGAAAGAGTTTTAAATCAGATGCTTGCTGAGATGGACGGACTTGAGGATTTGAAAGATGTTCTTATTATTGGAGCAACTAATAGACCAGATATGTTAGATCCTGCTTTACTAAGACCAGGGAGATTTGATAAAATACTTTTAGTTAATGCTCCTGATTTAAAAGGAAGAATAAATGTAATTAAAATTCATACAGCAAAGATTCCTTTAGGAGACGGGAAAAAGGCTTTTACTTCAAAGGAAAGAGAAGATTTCATAAAAGAATTATCAGAAGAAACAGAAGGATATACTGGAGCAGATATAGAGTCTTTAGCAAGAGAATCAGCAATGCTTGCCCTGAGAGAATCACTTGAGTCAAAATTTGTTTTAAAAAAACATTTTGTGAGTGCATTAAAAAAAGTAAAACCAAGCATAACAAAGTCAACAATTGATTCTTACAGAAAAATAGAAGATGCTTTTTTTAAGTCAGCCAAATCTGCAATTCCTGATTCAAATAGTTATCTTGGATAAACATATTTTGAGTAAGATTAATTAATATAAACCTTTATATCACAAGTTTAGAATGGCATTAAATGAATTAAAATATATTGAAGTTGAAGAATACAAAGGAAAAAAAGGAATTTATAATCTTATTAATTTAAATTTAAAGGATAATAAAAATTCTCTTGATCAGTTTATTACAGGAAAAATAAGAGGAGAATTTGCAATCTTGTTTGAAGATTATCTAAAAGAAAAATCCAACTGCATTAACTTGAGTAATATGGAAGAGATGGATCTTGATGGAGTAATTGCACTTCTTGCTTTTTCTGGTATGAATAGGAGCAAATCTTATGAAAAACCTGTTTTGATAATTAATGAATATTCTAAAATAGATAGACTTCTTAATGCATGTGGGGTAAGAGATAATTCCTTTAAAGTGGTTTATAGTCTTGATGAACTATGAGGAGTATATTCTGAATAATGATAATTATTAAAAACATAGGAAGATTTCTTAATTATGCAAAAAGAATATATTACATTTGTAAGGGAAATCTACAGATTTTGTGATGAAAATACAGAATGTGAAAGTGTTATGTTTCCTTTTTTTCTCAATTTATGGCAGGAAAATAATTGTGAAGAACCTTTAAGAAAAGATTTAGTTAAATTTACTTATGAAATTATAAATAGGTTGGTTAGAAAAGGAACTTTCATCGAGGATCTTGAAAAAAGGAAGTTTGATACTGTCTATGCATTTTATAGGGCCCTTCCCCATGAGAAATATATAAGAGTTAATAATCTTATTGAGAAGAAGATGAAATTAATTAGATGATTTTTTTGTAATAATATTTATAAATTGATTCTTTATTAATTTTTTTATGAGCAAAGATATAGTAATATACAGGGGCATCATAGAAAAAGGAAATAAAGATCTTGACAGTTTATTAGATAATCTAGCTGGACTATATAAACTAAGAGAAACAGTGGATGCAAAATTAGTCAATGCTTTTTCTCCTTTGCCTCAAAATGAAAAAATAGGTTTAGATCTGGATAAAATATTCTTGGATAGAGAAATATTGTTAGGTGAACTTGAAATTAAAAGAATAGATGCAGACATTGTTGATTCTGAATTAAAACTTAAAAATTTGAAATTGAGTCTGTAATTTATTTTGTTGTAATTGTTTTGTTTCCTTTTTCATCTATTAGGATCGTATTTTCAGACTGTGCAACAATTCCTTTTCCTGATTCAATTAATTGGCTATATTGATGAAGGTTTCCATTTTGCTCTAATTGTGATAATCCAATCATTGCTCTTGTTCCAAATTTCTTAATCAACCATCTTGAGCAAAAAGGAAGCTGTTGGTATTCTTCCAGAATATATTCTTGTATTTCTTTTGCAATAGGGTTTCTTATGTTCTTGTATTCTATTAAAGAGTATATTTCAGAAGGTTTTCCGTCATTTACCTTTCCATTTCCATCTGTTGCAAATGGTTCAATTGCATATAATCCAGGAGAGATTATGGTGTTTCCTTTATCATTTATATTTGGAATTGTAATTCCTGCATGCAAATCATATTGTTTTATTTGATGCCCTGATAAATTAATTATAGGGGAGAATCCCTGGTATTCTATTGTCTTTTGAATTACTTCTCCTATTTCACTAGTAGTAATTCCTTCTTTAATTGTTTTTTCTGCTTCTTCAAGTGCTTTTTGAGAGGCTTCAATGAGTTTTTTATTTTTTTCTGAATTTTCCAAATCAACTGAGAAAGCAGTATCTGAAATCCATCCATCTATGCTTACTCCAAAATCCACTTTCAATAGTCCATGTGCTGTTGTTTTATCATCATAAGAAGGAGTATAATGGGCTGCAATCTCATTTATTGAGAGATTTGTAGGAAAAGCCGGCTTTCCTTTCATTTCAATTATCTTTGTTTCTATTTTTTCTGCAATTTCCAATAAAGAAGTTCCTTTTTTTATTTGTGGTTTAATCCAGGTTTTTATTTCCGAGGCAATTTTACCTGCAAGAATTATCTTTTTAATGTCCATTTTTTATTCCTTTTCCAAAAATTCAAAAATTTCTTTTTGTTTGTGGCTGTTTAATCCAGCATGAATCTCTCCTGTTGATTGCTTAAAATTTAGAAAACCCTGATTTATTAACTCTTTTATTGCTTTTTTATGTTCTTTTGTTCCTCTTAAATGGTCTGGCAGGCATTTCTGAAGATTTTTTATTTCAGTATGACGCCCACCCCAAATATTTAAGTTGATTAATTTCCTTAAGATTCTCTTCATTATTGCAATCTGCAAATCCATGAATTATTTAGCTTATTGATATATTAAAAGTTATTCAAATTTGTCTGGAACACTAATGTTCCAATATAGGAACATTTAAATAGTTAATTTATTTAATTTTGATATGGAAACTTTATTTAGACATGCTTTAGGTGACACACCTAAAATAAGAGTTTTAGAGTTTTTAATAGAGGGGAGAGAATTAGATTATAGCATATCAGATATAGCAGAGGGTGCTGAGATTGGAAGAACAACTTTATTTAGGATATTCAATGATTTATTAAATACAGGAACTATAATTCCGACACGAGAAATTGGAAATGCAAAATTATTTAAATTAAATACTAAAAACAGTTTTGTTAAAAAGCTAGTTGGAGTTTTTGATGAGATAATTATGCAAAAGAAGAAAATTAATGCCTGATTCTATTTTCCTATATATAATATAATTTCTTTATTTTGAGTTGCTGTTTTAAATTCATTTATCATTCTTTCCAATTCCCTTTCTTTTTTTATTTCTCTTGATTTAAATATTTCATAGATGAATTTATATTTTTCTTGAGTGTTCATTGTTATTACTTATTTTGGGCTTATTTTAAAGATTTGTGTTTTTTGAATTTTTTAATTAAAGCCAGTATGATGTTAACTAGGATATATAGTATTAATAGAAAGATTCCTATATTATATCTTATTACATCCCTTACCATTCCATAATCATCCAATATCTTAACTTTTACAAACCAAAATATATTCCAGATTAAAATTAATATTCCTAATGCAATCCATATTATCTTAAGAGATTTCATTTAATATCAGAGAAGAATCAGTTTAATTATTTTTCTTTATCTTTTAATTTCAGAAATCATTTAATTTTGTCTGCTTTTTCTCCCTGAAAATCTCCTCAAAATCTATATTAAAAATCTGGAAAATATTCTCAACTGCAGGAAGAATTTGTCTTTCAAGATAGTATTCTATATTATACTCTCCTTCTTCAGTTGGAAGCTTGA
>CAZIZL010000042.1:4407-6598 GCA_964543665.1 Candidatus Woesearchaeota archaeon
TTTTTCCCTTACAAGCTTGGATTCTTTTCCTTTTGTTTCAGCAATGTAATATTCAATTAAATTCCCCTCACTCAATGGAATTCCTTTTTCTTTCATTTTTCTGGCAGCGATTACATGAGGCGAGATTGCCTTGTATTCTGAAAGGGATTTTTTAAGCTGAGTTCTGATGATTAATTCCTCTTTTGGGATATTTCTGCTTTTTATTTTTTTTACAATCTCCTTGACATATTCCAATGCTTTTTTTTCATTTCCCTCTTTTAAAATCAATCTGATAACATTATCCTGAGTTTCTCTTGCTAAATTGCACCAGTCTCTTCTTACTGTTTCAAATCCCCTTATTTTTAGATCTCCTTTTTCATTAATCAGAGCATATTTCTTTTTTGCACCAGTAATTCCTGTTCTCTTTGTAACCCACAGCCCCCTTTTGAAAAATCCTTCTAATTCAAGCTCCATAACTCCCGGAAGTTCTGAATTTAGTTTTTTAAGAAATGCTTTAATCTGCTCTTCTGTTTTTTTTCCTCTTAAAAAACCCACACTGTCTGTATCTGAGAAGATGACATTATAGCCTTCTTTTTCCACTTTAGCTATTGTTTCTTTATTGAATTTTCTTACAAATGCAAGAATAGAAGCTGAGGACTCAAGGGAATAATATCTTGCCCCAAAGAATCCAATATATCCGTGGACAGATGCTGAAAGAACCTTGAATGCATTGTTTCTTGCTTTTGTTATTATATTTGGATTTTTTTTGTATTCCTCCTTGAAATGTTTTCTTTTTTCAAATATCTCCTTTAACAATTCAGGTATAAATCCTGGTTTTTTTGAGAAATAAAATCTTGTTTTTTTCCCCTGAAAATCTAATTCAGGAGATTCATAGGATTCTTTTTCCTTTTTTTCAAGAAGAGTTCCTTTTGAAATGTTTTTGGAAATTATTATGCTAGTATGCATTGAAGTAAAATCAAACATCACCACATTTTCATATAATCCTGGTTTGGGTTCCAATACAAATGCACCCTCAACACTTTTTACATTTCTTCTATCAGACATTTCAGGATTATATGGTCTTTTTTCAGGAATTTCATTAAATCTTTCCAAATTGTGCAGAATATAGGATTCCACATATCTTGAAAGTCCTGCCCTTGATAATTCGAAAATTGGTTCCTGCGTTACTTTTACGAATTCTTTAAGATCAGGCCAGAATTTTTCAAGTAATTGAAAAGTTAAAAAAGAATCATGAAGGTTATATTCATAATATTCTTTCCAGTTATTTTCATTAAGCTGAGAAGAGTGTTTTATTTTAAAATTCTTTTTGGTATCCCCTAAAAACTCTTTTGCAACTTCATTTAATGAAAGAGTTTCTGATTTCATATATTGTGCATAAGCTGTTCTTATAAATTTTAAGATATCAATATGGATAATTCCGTTTATTCTTGAGGTCAAGTTTATTCCTCTTGAGAACTTTGGCTGGCTGTCATCAAGTCCAAGATTTAATTTTATATGGAATTTTTCTGCTCTCGCCTTTAGATAAGGGAGGTCAAATTCATCGGAAAAATACCCAACCAAAAAATCAGGAGAGATTTTTCTGACCTCTTTTGTAAATCTTTCAAGGAGTTCTCCTTCATCTTTTACATATTCCACATAATCCGGCTTTTCTTTTTCATCTGAAAGTTTTTTCCAGGTAATTACTTTTTTAATTTGGTCTGACACAAGAGAGACCATAAGAATTTCTCCTTTTCCAATCTGCAATTCATCTGTTTCAATATCGTATGCCGGCTTCTTCTTGGAAAATTTTTTATCTTCTATTTTTTTGATATTCTTTAGTTTCATGCAAAAATCAGCATCAACTGCAGAATCTATTCCTCCAAATTCCATTGAGTTATTGAGAAGTTCCCCTTCAATTTCATACCAGTTTAAAGGATGCATTTTTTTCTCAATTATGTAATGTGTGATAAATCCAATGTCATATCCTCTTCTCTTTTCAATTTCAGGGAAAACAATCTTATCTGCAATATCATGCAAATCCTTGTAATTTGTAGCAAATAGTTTCAATGCTTTTACAGGTTTATCCAGAAAATTTTTATTATGAACTTCAATATTCTCTATTAGGGTGGTTCTTGTTGCTCCTTTAATTTCAATTTTTTTTATTTTGTCTATTAATTTTTTTATATCTCCTTCACTTAAATTATCCTTTAGA
>CAZIZL010000043.1:0-6567 GCA_964543665.1 Candidatus Woesearchaeota archaeon
CATAATTGTAATTTTTTTGCTGGACAAAAACTATCCTTGAAACATTTGGATTTTCAATTAAAGCATCAACAGTTCTTTCCATTACTTCTGGATATTCTGAAATGCTCGGAACATACGGAGCTCCAAGATAATTAATGTAAAGAACATCCTCTCCTCCCTCTCTTTTTACCTCATAGGAATAAAGTACCTCTTCTTTTTCAAATTGCATAATTAAACATGGGTAATTTGGTTTAAATTATTTTGTGTGCAAAATAATTTATTAAAGATTAGTATCCAAATTCCCAATATCTTTTCTTTCTTCTAATCTTCTTTTTCAGGATAAAGGACACAGTTATAATTAAAATAATAATTATTCCTGCAAAGTTCAAGCAGGAATATTTTGATGCAATGAATAAAGCTTATCCCTGCCTGAAAAAAGATCTTCTCAGCACAGACATGAGGTGTTATCAGGACTTAATTAATTTCATGCACAAACAGTTTGTAAAAACCTATTGGAATAATTTTGTTGTTTAATCTAAACTAATATGAACGAGTTTAAATTTACTCTCATTAATAATCCAAACAAATTTAAACTCGTTTTGCATTTTTAGATTATGGAAAGCCAGGAGTATGAAACTTCTTATTTTACTGAAACCAGCACAAAAGTCAGGGATATGGAGGAGAAGCAAAGGATACTAAAAGACAGAATTCTTTTAATAGGTCAGAATCTTATAGAATTAAAAGAGGAGTTTCACAAAACATTTTTAGAAATAAAAAAAGAAACAGAGATTATGAAAAGAGATTTGGAAAGATTAAAATCTTTTATTGAAACAGCGTCAGATGAATTCTCAAAATTTGCAAGAAAAGAGGATTTAGAAATTCTCTCAAAGCAGGCAAGAATGTTCCAGCCCCTGGATTTTCTAACAAAAAAAGATTTAGAAAAATTAAAAAACAGATAAAAACTTATAAAATACAATGGGAATTTTAGAGGAAATAAATTACCTAAAAAACCAGGGAATGGACGACCAGGAGATATCCGGTCAATTACAGGAAAAAGGAGCCACACCAAGGGCAATCAATGATGCTTTTAATCAAATGAAAATAAAAAATGCTGTATCTGCAGAAGAATCAGGCATGGGACCCCCAGTAATGAAAGGGCCCCCTCAAGCTTCAAGCCTCTATGTTCCAAAAACCCAGGAAATCAGCAATGGACAATCTGAAAATCTTTATGCTCCCCAGCCAATGGAAGAAATGCCCTCTCAGCAATACGAAGGTGCAGGAGAATATTCTCAGGAAGAATATTATCCTCAGGCTGGATATGGAGATACAGGAGCAGGAGGAGGGGTCTATGATACAGACACTCTCATTGAAATTGCAGAGCAGGTTTTTTCTGAGAAAATAAAAAAAGAGCAGAAGCAAATAGAGGCATTAAATGAATTTGCAACTCTTGCTGAAACAAAAATAAGCAATAATCATGAAAGAATAAAAAGAATAGAAGCAGTTATAGATAAACTTCAGATAGCAATTCTTGAAAAAATAGGCTCTTATGGAAAAAATCTTGAATCAATAAAAAAGGAAATGGAAATGGTTGAAAACTCCTTTGAGAAAATAATCCCAAAGCTTCATGAAATACATTCGGGGCATCATGCAGAACATCATTCAGCCGAAACAGGGCATAAGAAAAAGAAATAATTAAATTAGCCCCCTCTTTTTGTTATCTTAATATAAAATTCTATATCCCCCTGAAATCATTTAACCCAAATTTCTCTACTAATTTAATACCCCAATAAAACCTTAAGTTATTGTTCAGCTATTGCCAAAATTATAATTAACTTTCAAAAAGAGGTGATTAATCTTCTTTCTGACTTAATTTAAAAAACTTAATAGTTATATAATCTAATAGTTATCTCCAACAGCAAGCTATTATCATTTACCCTTAAACATAAAATACTCTCTCAGAACATAATAAACCTATTGCACTAATAAACAAAATTAATAATTTATAACTGCTGTGAATGATAACTCTTTTTTTCCCAATAAAATCTTATGGCTCTTCTCCCAGTAATTTTGAAAGAACATTAGAAACCCTTGGTCTGTCTGGATTCCTCTTTGTAGTTGTTGTTGCTATAACAGCTATTACTATTATAAGGAAAATAATTAATGCCCCATATTGTCTCCAGAAAAAGGAAAATCCTCCTCCACTAAAAAATCCCCATCCAAGTGCATTCATAGAGCCATAAATTACAACGATTATAATTCCAAAGACAATTATTATCAGGGTTACCATAAACCAATTGCTGGTTTTATTTGTAGGAATAAATAATCCTCCTAAAATTAATATTATAAGAATTATAGAAAGAGCAATTCCAAATCTAGGGAAAATTTCTGCAAAAAAAACAGAAACAACATTGAACTGCAAAGACATTAAAGCAACAGCAAGTGCAATTATTGCATTAATTCCTTTCATAGGAAGTTTTTCTTGACCAGAAGAAAAAATATTAAGCTTCATTAATAATCCAAAAACCAGTGCAAATATTAAAAGAAAAGGAAGCATATAAGTAAAAACTCCGGCAGCTTCCCATTGAGCAAATAAATTTCCTATTGCTCCTCCTCCCCCGCTGAAGTACCCATAAGATGCAAGATTTATCAACCCCTCTATCATGTTATATAATTATTAAATTCTGTTTAAATATGTTTCGCATTATTTGCCCTTTCCTGTATTCAAAACAACAGCCAGAGCAATTGCAACCATTACAATAAACAAGACATTTGTCCAAAAAGATTCGCTCCAGGAAGAATTAAATAATTTTCCAAAAAGTCCTTCTGTATCTACTCCTGCTGCCCAAATAACTGCAATTACAACAGCAATTATAATCAAAATTCCTATGGCCCACTTTAATCCTTTAGAAGTATTACTAAAAACATTAAGGCTCTCTCCTCCCATAATAAATCCCCAAATCATTAAAACGATAAATACAATAACTATTGCCAAAGTCAGGAATAGGATCAGGTTAGTAACTATCTCTTTTGGAAATACAGCACTTACAAAAATAAATGCAATCACAAAAGAAATTAGTGCATTAAGTTGTTTTTTCTCTTCTCCAAATACCTTTGTTCTCTCAAGAATTGCAAAAATTATAAAGAAAATAAGAAAAAAAGGATATACAAATTTTGTTAAAATTGGACTTTGCAAAATTAAATCTGCCATCTATTTCCTCTTTTTCTCCTTTGATTTATTCTTCAGAAACTTCTTCAAAACCAGATTCCTGGCTTGGTAAAGCTGATTTACTTATTATAAAAACATCACTGATTGATCTTACAAACTGATGAGGAATTATAACCCCTCTTGCCCCTCCAACCAGGGATAAAACACTTCCTCCCACCCTTATTCTCCATCCATCTATCTTGTTTTCAGAAAGGTTTGCTTCTTCAACTTCCCCAAAGAAGTCTCCTGAATCAGTAAACACCCTTTTTCCGAGGACTTCTGAAATCTTTTTTATTTTCATACTAAATTCTATGGAAGTTTATTTAAATACTTTTCCATAATGGATAAGATATTTTATATAAGACAATAGAGGGCAAGGTTTATAAAAAAATCTTACTTACAAAAACAATGATAAACAAAAAAGAAATAGCTTTAATCATTCTTTCTTCAGTTATAATTGCGTTTTCAATTACACTTGTTACTGATTTAACAATTTTTCTCTATGTTCTTCTCGGAGTTTTTATTTTGATTTTAATAAATTCCATAGTAAAGAAAATAACTGCATATTTCCTTGAATCTGAAATAGAAATTGGAATCTGGGAGTTCAAAAGATGGGGTTTCAGAAAATCTCAGCACTTTGAAAGAGGATTTCCAGCAGGTGCATTCTTCCCCTTACTCTCAAAAGCTCTTTTTTTCCCAATAAATGGATTTGTCTGGATGGCTTCCCTGGTTTTTGAAACAAAGGCAAAAGTATATCGTGCCGCAAAAAGGCACAGCATTTACTCATTTTCAGAAATGACAGAAGAGCATATTGGCTTAATTGCTGCATCAGGCATATTTGCGAATTTATTTTTGGGAATAATTGGTTATTTAATAGGATTTCCTCTTTTTGCAAAACTAAGCATTTGGTTTGCTTTTTTTAATATGATTCCTATTTCAAATTTAGACGGAAATAAAATCTTTTTTGGAAATCTGGTTTTATGGAGCTTCCTGGCAATAATTACCCTGATTGGATTAGGGTATACTTTTCTTTTAGTATAAGTAAAAATTGCTGATAAATTAATTTAACTCTCTCAAAATTATTTATTTGCTTTTCATTTCACTTTAAATTCCCAATCAGTTTCAAATTTCTGCCCATTTGATTCAAATAAAACATAAATTCTGTAATCTCCAGAAGCTGCTGCCTTTACTTTTTTCAAATTCCATCCATAATCCCCTCCAATATCAAGTTTAATCAAACCATTTGCAGGAATAACTACACTTTGATTTGTAACTACCATTTCATCTGCCCAGTTATTATTTAATTTCTTTTGAAGCTCCATAAGAAGATTTCCATTCATGCTTATATTCTCATTATTAACTATTTTTGATTGAGTTCTTTCATAAGAATTGTTAAAAGTTCCATTGTTAAAATCATAATTTCCTGTATGCTGTGCATCATGCTGGAACATCGGCCATTCTGTAGAAGTTTCACTTCTCAATCCCTCAAAATCAAAAGCATATATAAATCCTTTTTGAAGATTAATTTGACTGGTTGCAACAAGCTCAGAATAAGGGTCTGAATCAAAATTTCCAACAACTAAATTAACTTCTAAACCATCCAAATTTCTTGGAAAATTTTCCAGCAGAACACCATTAGAATCATATGCATACATTCCTGCCTGAGTCATTATAATTATTTCCTTAAAAAAATCTCCTTCAATATCAGCAACAATAGGCTGTGTAACAATCCAGTTTTTAGAAATATATTTCGGCCATCCAGGCAAATAATTGCATAAAGAATCCATTATTCCTAAAGAATTTGCTGAAACAGAAATTATTTCTTTTTTTGAATCTAAATTAATGTCTGCTATTGAGGTCCTGGTTAATTTATTGATTGTGCAATAATTTTCAACAGAATCATTATAACTAAAAACAGATAAACTGCTATTTGAAAAAAGATTATGATTCACAAAAAATTCTGCAATTCCGTCTGAATTAATATCTCCTGCAATCATTCTGGAAACCTCCCCAAGAACAGACTTGGGAAATCCTGAAACAACTGAGCCATTAAAATAAAATGCCTCAATGCTTGCATTGCCATGAATATTTGTGTAATTTTTGGTTCCGACAAGAATTTCAAGATTTCCGTCTCTGTCTAAATCCGTGATTGTGGGTCCGATAAATGGATTTAAATCCTGGCTGGTTTTTACAGGCCAATTTTTAATTATTTCCCCTTTATTGCTAATTACATAAATCTCTTTATTATTTTTTATCTCTCTTATTGAGATATTTTCAACTATGGCTCCTGTTGCAACAATAATCTCAGGTTCCTTATCCTGATTTAAATCTGCAATTGCTGAATTGAGATTTGGCTTGGATAATTCAATTTCAACAGGGAAACCCTCAAGAATATTTCCGTGCAAATCAAAGGCATAAACAAAACTTTTAATGTCTCCTAAGAAATTCCCTGCTCCTGAAAATCCTGAGACTGCAACAATTTCTTTAAACCCGTCTCCATTCAAGTCTCCGACAGAAGGATATCCAATTGGAGGATTAGTGGTATTGAAAGAAAACTTCCTCGGCCATCCTTTCATTAATTCAGAATCCTCTTTAAACACATAAATTCCCCCTTCGAAATTTGGATAAGTGGAAACAATCAATTCATCAATAAGATCTCCGTCTAAATCTTCAAGTACAGGGAAATTCATATATCCTCCCTCAAAAATAATAGGATAACCTTTTTTCAAAGCAGAATCAAAAAGATATTTCCGGCTGTCTGATTTAACAATGCCTCCCTTAAAAATGGTAATATTAAACTCATATTCTGCATTCTTAGAAAGATATGCTGGATCTATTTCAGCAATCACATAATTTTCTCCAATAATTGAAACCCCCCTATTAGACCATTCAATTCCATCTTTAGAATACATTAATTCAAGAGAATCAAAATCTTCTGGAAAAACTCCTTTTAATTTTAAAATATCATAAGAATTGTGCATTAAATTTAAAGGACCTGTTATTCCAAAATCCCAGAATTCTTCTGGAGGATTTTCTAATTTAACTGCCCCTAAAACATCTATTCTTCCTGCTCCCTGAACAATTGGCTTCTCTCTGATATTAATAGCAGTGTTCTTCAGTGCAGATTTTATTTCTTCAGGATTCCAATCTGGATGAGCTTGTTTGATTAAAGCAACTGCTCCTGCAACATGAGGAGTTGCTACTGAAGTTCCAAAAAGAGAAATATGCTCATCATCCAGACATTTTTTATCATTCCATGCAGAATCATATTGTGCAGCGCAGATTTCAACTCCAGGCGCGACAACATCTGGCTTTATCAGTGCCTGTTCATTTCCATCTGAATCCTCCCAAATTACACCCCCTCTTGATGAAAAAGAAGTTAT